>NZ_BAAHCA010000102.1:0-9548 GCF_054776295.1 Streptomyces sparsus | reverse complement strand
GGTAGCGCCCGCTCGCTGCCGGTCGCCGCCAGGCCGAGTGTGAGGCCCTGCTCGGCGAGCAGCGGCCGGAGCAGCAGCAGGGCCCGCTCGGTCTGCCGACGTGCGCGGTCGCCCGGGTGCGGCATCCCGGGCGTCCTCAGGTGCGGAGCAGCTTCTTGATGATCTTCCCGGCCGGGTTTCTCGGGACCTGCTCGATGAACTCGATCCGGCGGGGGCGCTTGTAGGGCGCGAGGTGGTCGGCGACGTGGCGCAGGAGTTCGGCCGTGCCGAGGGTGCCGTCGGCCGCGACGTACGCGAGCGGCACCTCGCCGTAGTCCGCGTCGGGCACCGCGACCACGGCGGCGTCCCGTACCGCCGGGTGGGAGCGGAGCGCGCGCTCGATCTCCGACGGGTACACGTTCTGGCCGGCCCGGATGATCAGGTCCTTGCAGCGGTCGACGAGGTGGATCCGGCCGTCGCCGTCGATGAGGCCGAGGTCGCCGGTGCGGGTCCAGCCGTTGACGGTGATCTCGGCGGTGGCCGCCTCGTTGTCCCAGTAGCCGCGCATCACGCCCGGCCCACGCACGCAGATCTCCCCCACCGCCCCGGTCGGCACCGGGTCGTCCTGCGGGTCGAGTGCGCACACCGACATGCCGGGGATGACCCGGCCGGCCGGAATGATCTCCGGAACGTTCTCCAGCGCCGGGTGTTCGTCGGGCCCGAGGGTGACGAACGGGCCGCCGACCTCCGTCATGCCGTAGACCTGCCGGAAGCCGCAGCCGAGGCGGGACACGGCGTCGGTGTAGGTCTCGACGGGCATCGGGGCGGCCCCGTAGAGGATCTCCCGCAGGCTGGACAGGTCCGTGGACTCCGTCGCCTTGGCCTGGAGGATGAAGCGGAGCATCTGCGGCACCAGCCAGATGTGCGTGGCCCGGTGGGTCTGCACCGCGGCGAGTGCGCGCTGCGGGGTGAAGCCGGGCATGAGCACCACGGTGCCGCCGGCGGCCAGGTAGTTGAGTGAGACGACCAGGCTGCCGTGGTACAGCGGGCAGCAGTTGACCAGCACGACCGGGTCCTCGGGGCGGCACTCGGCCAGCCAGCCCAGCGCGATGGCACGGAACGAGGCCTGGTCGACGGTGACGCCCTTGGCCTGGCCGGTGGTGGCCGAGGTGTGCAGGATGGCCACGGGTTCGTCGTCGGCGACCTCTGGCAGCGCGGTCCGGCTGCCGGCACCCAGGGTGGTGAACTCCTCGCTGTCGAAGGCGAGTCGCCGGCCTACGGGCAGGTCCGGGTGGCGTTCCAGGAGTGCCGACTCGCCGACCACGGCGACCGCGCCGGTGCGCTCGGTGATGCCGGCCACCTCGCTGGGCGTGAAGCTGTGGTTGAGCGGCACGAACACGGCGCCGAGCCGGGCCAGCGCGAAGTACGTCTCCAGCACCTCGGTGCGGTCCGTGGAGAGCACGGCGACCCGGTCACCGCGGCTGATGCCCAGGTCGATGAGGCCGCGGGCCAGCCGGTCGACGCCGGCGTGCAACTCGGCCCAGGTGACGGACCGGTGCTCGTCGACCAGCGCCGGCCGGTCGGGGAAGCACTGGCGGTTGCGCTCCACCAGTTGCCGCAGCCACATCACGAACCGTCCGACTGCGCCGCCGTCGCACCGCGTTCGGCGACGAACCGCTCGTAGTCCGCGAGTGTGGTCAGCTCCTCCATGTCCGCGGCGGAGACCTCCACGCCGGTGCGCTGCTCGATGAGCAGGACCAGGCGCACGAGGTCACCCGAGTCGATGCCGCTGGCGCTGAGGTCGGCGTCGTCGCCGATGCTCTCGGCGAACTCCGGCGTGCCGGTCAGTTCGACGAGCATCTCCCGTACGGTGCTCATGCTGTGGCCTTTCGTTGCGGTGGCTGCCGGGCGTCGCCCACCCGTCGCGCACCGGTGGTGGCGCTGACTACTGACTAGAGAGGCGGCGTCCGCGCCGCACACTCCCTCGCCGCTCCGTGAGCTTCGTCACGGCCCTTCGGGGCGAGGTCGGGGATTGCACCGGGCCGGTTCGCACTCTTCCTTCATGACGGCCGTCGTGGTTGCGGTGGCCGACGCGACCAGCGGCCGCGCTCGACGGGGCCGAGGGCACGCTGCCGTGCGGCAGCCGTCGGACGAGGGAGTGATCGACGTGGGCGCAGCGCCCCGGGCACGAGAAGTGCGCCGGACGCGAGCCGTGCCCGTCGGGTGCGCGCCCGGCGGCCGGTACGGCTGTGGGGCGGTGAGCGGTCGGTGACCGCCGTCGAGGCCGCCGGTGGGCCGACCGCCACCGGGGACGAGGCGGAGCTGACGGCGCACTTCGAGGCTCTGCTGGCCGCCGGTGAGCAGATCGAACCGCGGGACTGGATGCCGGCGGGCTACCGGCGGATGCTGGTCCGGCAGATCGCCCAGCACGCGCACTCGGAGATCATCGGCATGCAGCCGGAGGGGGCGTGGCTGACCCGGGCGCCGTCCCTGCACCGCAAGGCGGCCCTGCTGGCCAAGGTGCAGGACGAGGCGGGTCACGGGCTCTACCTGTACTCGGCCGCGGAGACCCTGGGGGTGAGCCGCGCCGAACTGCTGGACGCGCTGCACAGCGGGCACCAGCGCTACGCGGCGACGTTCAACCACCCGGCGCTGACCTGGGCCGACACCGGCGCGATCGCCTGGCTGACGGACGGCGCTGCCGTGGTCAACCAGGTGCCGCTGTGCCACACCTCGTACGGACCGTACGCGCGTGCCATGCGGCGGGTCTGCCAGGAGGAGACGTTCCATGTGCGCCAGGGCTACGACCAGTTGTGGTCGCTGTGCCGGGGCACGCCCGAGCAGCGGCGGATGGCTCAGGACGCGGTGAACCGGTGGTGGCTGCCGGCGGTGGCGCTGATGTTCGGCCCGCCGGACACCACGACGGGCGGTGCGGACGACCGCGCGGCGGCCATGGGCGCCGCAGTGAGCCGCCGGTCGATGGCCTGGGGCATCAAGCGGCACACCAACGACGAGCTGCGGCAGCGGTTCGTCGACAACTGCGTGCCGCAGGCCGAGCGGCTGGGCGTGACGCTGCCCGACCCGGGGATCCGCTGGAACGAGGAGCGCGGGCACTACGACTTCGGGCCCATCGACTGGCAGACGTACCGGGACGCCCTCGGCGACGACTCGCAGTGCAGCAGGCAACGCCTCGCGCACCGGGTGGCCGCGCACCGGGACGGCGACTGGGTGCGGGAGGCCGTCGACGCCCACGCGTCCGGCCGAGACGAGTGGAGGCGGGAAGAGTGGCGGCAGGACGAGCGGGGGCCGGGAGCGTGAGCGCCGAGGGCGGGAGCGGGCGGCCGGCGGGGTCCCGGACGCCGTGGGAGGTCTTCGTCAGGCCACGCCGCGGCCTCGCGCACCAGCACGTGGGCTCGGTGCACGGGGCGGACGGTGACATGGCGTTGGCCAACGCGCGGGAGCTGTACACGCGTCGGGGCGAGACGGTGTCCGTCTGGGTGGTGCGCTCGGACGCGGTCCGGGCCTCGTCCCCCGAGGAGAAGGACCCGTACTTCAGCAACGGCGCCGGCAAACCGTACCGGTACCCGGAGCACTACGTGGCACTGAACGAGGACGGCCGCCATGACGACTAGCAGCGTGACCGGCGCGGACCCGGTGACACGCCCGGACCTCGCCGCGTACCTGCTGCGGCTGGGGGACGACGCGCTCGTGCTCAGCCAGCGGCTGTGCGCCTGGGTGACGAGGGCGCCGACCATCGAGGAGGACCTCGCCCTGTCCAACATCGCGCTGGACCTGCTCGGCCACGCGCGCACCCTGCTCGCCCGCAGCGGCCGGCTGGACGGCACCGGCCGGAGCGAGGACACGCTCGCCTACCGCAGGACCGAGCGGGAGTTCCGCAACTGCCTGCTGGTGGAACTGCCCAACGGCGACTTCGCGGCGACCATCGCCCGGCAGCTGGTGTACGCGCACTACAACGCCCTGCTCTACACGGAGTTGGCGGAGTCGGCCGACGCGGAGCTGGCCGCGTTCGGTGTGCGGGCCGCCAAGGAGCTGGAGTACCACCGGATGCACGCCGCGCAGTGGACGGTCCGGCTCGCGCGGGGCACCGCCGAGAGCCGCCGCCGGATGTCCGCCGGGCTGGCCGGAGTCTGGCCGTACACGGGCGAGTTGTTCGAGGCCGACGAGCTGGTGCGGCGGCTTGCCGGTTCCGGAACCGCGGTGGCCCCGAAGGGGCTGCGCGACCGGTGGCTGCGGGAGGTGACCGAGGTCCTGGACGCCGCGGAGCTTCCGGTCCCCGTACCGGCCTGGCAGGCGACGGGCGGACGCGCCGGGCTGCACACCGAGGCGTTCGGTCCGCTGCTGGCCGAGTTGCAGGCCGTCAACCGCCAGTACCCGGACGGCACCTGGTGAGCGCCGCGCCCCGGCTGACCGCCGAACAGGTCGGGCGCCGGGTGGGCGAGGTGCCCGACCCGGAGCTGCCGATGGTGACGCTCGGCGAACTGGGCATCGTCCGTTCCGTGCGGCCGGCGGCCGACGGCGTGCTGGAGGTGCAGATCACCCCGACGTTCCTGGGCTGCCCGGCCCTGCCGGTGATCGAAGCCGCGATCGTGGACGTGCTGGCGGAGTGCGGCCACCCCGACGGCCGGGTACGCCAGGTGCTCACCCCGCCCTGGACGAGCGACTGGATCACCGCGGCCGGACGGCGTCGCCTCGCCGAGCACGGCATCGCACCCCCCGGCTCCGCCCGTGCCCCGCTGGAGGTGCGGCTCGGGCTCGGCCTGCCCTGTCCGCACTGCGGCTCGTCGGCGACCCGGCCGCAGAGCCCGTTCGGCGCGACCCGCTGCCAGTCCATCCAGGTGTGCACCGCCTGCCGCGAGACCTTCGCGCACCTGAAAGCGATGTGAGGGACCCGTGACGAACACCGCCGCTCCCCGCTCCCCTTCCCGCCTTCCCGCGTCTCCGGTGGACGAGCAGGAGGCGGCCGCGCCCGGGTGGCACCGGCTGTCCGTGCGCCGGGTGCGCGGACTCGGTGACGACGCGGTCGCGGTGACCCTCGACGTGCCGCCGCGGCTGGCGGGCGTCTTCGCCCATCGGGCGGGCCAGCACCTCGTCGTCCGGCACCGCACCGCCGACGGGAACGAGCTGCGCCGCAGCTACTCGGTCTGCCCGCCGCCCGACGACCCGGCCGAACTGCGCCTGGTGGTGCGGCGTCTGGGCCCTGGCGGCTTCGCCGACCACGCGTGCCGCACCCTGGCGCCCGGAGACGTGCTGGAAGTCTCCCGCCCCACGGGGGAGTTCGCGCTCGCCGACCGTCCCGGCGCGCATCACGTGCTGATCGCCGGTGGCAGCGGCGTCACCCCGCTGCTCGCCATGGCCGCCGCCGCGCTGCGTGAGGATCCGCACTGCCGGGTCTCCATGGTCTGCGCCGACCGGACCTCCGGCTCCGTGCTGCTCGCCGACGAGCTGGCCGACCTGAAGGACGCCCATCTCGACCGGTTCTTCGTGTGGCACGTGCTCTCCCGGGAGACGCGGGAGGCCGGGCTGCTGTCCGGCCGAATCACACCCGAGCGGCTGCCGGGTCTGCTGTCCGTGCTGGGTGCCGATCCCGGCGGCGGGGAGCGCTTCTACCTGTGCGGCCCCTGGTCACTGGTGGAGACGGTCCGGGAGGCCCTCGCCGACTGGGGCGCCGACCCGGCACGGGTGCGCTGCGAGTACTTCACCTCCGGTGCCGAGTCCTCCAGTGCCGAGTCCTCCGGTGCCGAGTCCTCCAGTGCCGAGTCCTCCGGTGCCGAGCAGCAGGCCGGGCAGGAACGGGAGTCGGCGGGCCGCGCCGGGCTGGTGTCGGCGCGGCTGGCCGGCCGGACCACCACCGTCCGCATGGCCCCTCAGGACCGGGTCGTGCTGGACACCGTGCTGCGGGCCCGCCCCGAGACGCCCTACTCCTGCCGGGACGGGCTCTGCGGCAGCTGCCGCGCCCGGGTCACCGCCGGCTCGGTGACGATGGACCGCCAGTACGCCCTGGGCAGCGCCGAGTTGGCCGCCGGCTACACGCTGCCCTGCCGGGCCAGGCCGGAGTCGGACGAGATCGGCCTCGACTTCGACGCCTGACACACCCGGCCCGGCGAACCACCACGACCCACGACGAACCGACACCACCCACGACGGACCGCCTGCCGACAACCGCCGGCAGCCCAGTGGCACAGCGAAGGGACACACCACGATGAGCAGGCTTTCCGACAGGACCGCACTGGTGACCGGCGGCAGCAGGGGCATCGGCCGCAGCATCGCGCTGCGGCTCGCCGGGGAGGGCGCGCTGGTGGCCGTCCACTACGGGCACGACGCGGTCGCCGCGAAGGAGACCGTCGCCGAGATCACCGCGTCCGGCGGCCGGGCCTTCCCCGTCCGGGCCGAGCTGGGCGTCCCGGACGACGCCGCCACCCTGTGGGCGGCGTTCGACGAGGGCCTGGCCGGACTCGGCGCACGCCCGGGCGTGGACATCGTGGTCAACAACGCCGGCATCACGCTGCCAAAGCCCATCACCGCCGTGACCGAGGCGGACTACGACCGGGTGTTCGCGATCAACACCAAGGCCCCGTTCTTCGTGATCCAGCACGCCCTGGAGCGCCTCAGGGACGGCGGGCGCATCATCAACATCTCGACCGGAGCGACCCGCATCGCGATCCCGCACATCATCGCCTACTCGATGACCAAGGGAGCGCTGGAGACCCTGACCCTCACCCTGGCCCAGGAACTCGGCAGCCGGGGCATCACCGTCAACACCGTGGCGCCCGGCTTCACCGACACCTCCATCAACCCGACCCTGCAACAGCAGCAGGTGCTCGCCGCCTCGGCGTCCGCGTCCGTCTTCAAGCGGATCGGCCAGCCCTCCGACATCGCCGACGTGGTCAGCTTCGTGGCCGGCGACGACGCCCGGTGGGTGACCGGCCAGTGCCTGGACGCGAGCGGCGGCGCCCGCCTGGGGCTGTGAGCCCGCCCGACCGTCCCGGCCCGACCCGGCCGCGGGCCCGCCCCGGCCGGCCGGCCTCCGTCGAGGAGACTCCATGACAGACCGCATCCCGCCCCCCGACGACGGCGACCCGCACCTGCGGTTCGACGGACGCACGCCCTACGAGGACTACGTGCACGCCTCCGTGCTCACCTCGCTCCAGCAGCCGCTGTCCGACGCGCCCGAGGAGATGGGCTTCCTCGTCACCACCCAGGTGATGGAGCTGTGGCTCAAGCTGCTGGTCTTCGAGTGGCGGACGGCACGGGACGCCCTGCTGAAGGACGACCTGGAACACGCGATGGACGCGCTGCGCCGCAGTGCCCGCACCCACCGGGCGCTCAACGACTCGTGGAAGCCGATCGCCGCCCTGACCCCCGCCCAGTTCAACCGCTTCCGGGTGGCCTTCGGGGAGGCCTCGGGCTTCCAGTCGGCCATGTACCGGCACATGGAGTTCCTGCTGGGTGACAAGTCGCGGTCCATGATCCAGCCGCACCGCGGGCACCCGCAGGTGTACGCGGAGTTGGAGGACACCCTCCACGAACCCTCCCTGTACGACGAGGTGTTGCGGTACCTGCACCGGCGCGGGCTGCCCGTCCCCGAGGCGGTGCTGGAACGCGACGTGACGGCCGCGTACCTGGCCGATCCCGACGTGGAGGAGGCGTGGCGGCAGGTCTACGCGGGATCGCCGTACGACCCGCTGGTGACGCTCGCCGAGACCCTCACCGACGTGGCGGAGCTGGTGCTGCGCTGGCGCAGTGACCATCTGCTCGCCGTCCGGCGGGCGATGGGCGCCAAGACGGGCAGCGGGGGCACTCCCGGCGTGGCCTGGCTGGAGAAGCGCGCCGCCCGGCCGGTGTTCCCCGAACTGTGGACGGCGCGCAGCCATGTCTAGGGCACCTTCCGCGTTCGCCGCCGAGGAGGAGCGCCGGGTGCTGAGCCTCAAGCCGGTTCTGGCGCCGGTGCACCGCAGCTACGGCGATCACCCGCACCAGGTCTACGACCTGTGGCCGGCCGAGGACCCGGACGCGCCGCTGGTGGTGCTGCTGCACGGCGGCTACTGGCGGTACGACCGCATGCACCTCACCCCGTTTGCCGCGCACCTGGCTCGGCAGGGCTTCACCACGGTGCTGCCGGGGTTCCGCCGCTCGGGCGGCGCCGGCGGATACCCGGCCACCTTCGACGACATCGCGCTGGCCCTGGACACTGTTCCCGCGGGCCGACGCTACGTGCTGGCCGGGCACTGCTCCGGCGGCCACCTCGCGCTGTGGGCCGGGGCGCGGGGACTGCTGCCCGCCGACTGCCCCTGGTACAGCACCGGGTTGCCGACGGCCGTCCTGGGCCTGGCCCCGCTCACCGACCTGGCAGCGACGATCCGCGACGACCTCAGCGACGGAGCCGCGCTGCAACTCCTCGGCGGGGCGGACCTGGTGGAGTCGCGCCTCCCGCTGGTCGACCCGGTGACCCTGCTGGCGGGCGCCGGCACGACGGGTGTGCCGACGGTCGTGCTGAACGGTGCGCAGGACGAGGAGGTGCCGCTCTCCCAGTTCGCCGACTACGCGGCCGTGCACCGGGACGCCGAGCGTGTCGTCCTGCCCGGCACCGGCCACTACACCCTCATCGAGCCCGGTGCACCGGCCGCCGACGAGGTGGCGGCGGTCCTGCGACGTCTGACCGCCGGCTGGCGGTAGCGGGGTCACGCCCCGCTCCCCGGTCCGTTGTCGGTCGCCACGCCTATCCTTCACAGGGCGGTCAGTGGTGGGCCGCCGGCACACGAACAGGGGAACGTCCATGGCACTCACAGCGCTCGACCTACCGGAACCGACGAGCATGCGCGGGCGCTGGGCCGCCATGGCTGCGGTCTGCGCGGCCCGGGGCTGGGGCGACAGCTGCCGATCGGACGGGAAGGTGTGGCACTACGACGACGGCGGCGGGAACTGGGCGGACCTGCACCACCTCGGTGACGGACGCGCGGTCCTCGTCGGCCATGACCACGAGTACTCCCAGACGTACTACGCGGAGGCCTCCGACTTCTTCGAAGAGCCCGAGACGGACCTGCTGGCCGGCGCGCCGGACTGGTGGGAACCGCCCGTGCTCGAGGTGCGCCGCAACGAGTCGTGGATCGGGTTCGTGTACGGCTTCGACGGCACGGGCTGGTACCGCGCGCCGTACGACGTTCCGGACGGTTTCACCAGCGTGGGGCTGCCCGCCCTGACGGTCCGGGAGACCAGGGAACGGATCCTGACCTACGCCGAGGACGCGCCGGGACGGGACGGGCCTCTCACCCGTGCGGCCGTCGACGCGTTGATAGCGGCGGACGGCGCGGTCAGCGAGCAACTGGTGGCCGCGGTCGTGGGACCCACGGGATGGGACGCGGCGGCGGGCGCCGCGGCGGCACGCAGGTTCCTCACGGTGTGAGCCGCAGGGCGAGCGCGGTGTCGGAACGACGAGCGCGGCGGGTCGGCGGCTGACGGGGTCCGAGTCCGCGACACGCTGTCCGCTCGACGGCCTCACCCCTGCCGTGGCGGGCTTGTCGAGTCGCGCACGACCAGTTCCACCGGCACGG
>NZ_BAAHCA010000101.1:0-9561 GCF_054776295.1 Streptomyces sparsus | reverse complement strand
GGCCGCAGTTCGCGCACCCGGCCGGCCGCCGCCAGCGAGAGCAGCGAAGCGCCACCCAGGTAGGCGGCGCCCAACTCCGCGACCGACAGGGCCAGCGCGGCCGGCTCCCGCGTCGGTTCGCACACCGCGCCGCCGTCGTCCCCCGACAGCCGCCAACGCCCGGTGTTCCAGGGGCAGAAGTCGTCCTCGACCGCCAACACCACGTCCACCGGCGTCCGGTAGGTGCGGGCGGCCAGCGCCGGCCCCACCTCCACCGGACGCAGGTGCAGCCCGTCCCGCAACCGCACGGCGCAGCGCCGCACATCGGACACCTGGTGCAGCCAGGCGTCGTCCTCGGGCCGGTTGCGCGCCACGACGGACGACGTCAGGTCGATGCCGGCCAGGTATCGCCACAGCGCACCGTAGGACGCCTCGTCCAGCGCCTCCAGGTCCCGGAGCACGACCTCACCCTTCGGTCCGGCCTCGTCCCACCGGCCCTTCACGGCGTAGCGGGCGTAACCGAGCAACCGGCCGTCCCGTTCGGCCAGCACGCACTGCAGCGGGGACGCGCCCTCGCGCTCACCCGGCGGGTCCAGCACCTGCACCCGGTCCCAGCGCGGCTGCCGCTCCAGCATGCCCGGGCGTTCCGGCACCTTGGCCGCGTACACCCGCTCGCAGTCGGCGAGCGCCTTCTCCGGCTCGACCAGGCGCAGCCGCACACCGTCCGCCTCCGGCGGCACCCGGAGGCGCACCCGTGCGGTGTCGATCTCGGCGCTCAACTGCCGGGTGGCGACGCCGTAACCGAAGCGTCCGTAGATGGCCGGCTCGGAGGCGGTGAGCACCGCCAGCGGCTCCCCCGCCGCGCGCACGTCGTCGAGTTGGCGGCGCATCATCGAGGTGAGCACGCCCTGCCGCCGGTGGGTGGCGGCCACGCTGACCATCGTCAACCCGGCGGTGGGCACCACCGCGCCGCCCGGGACCGTCATGCGGAAGGAGAACGTGCCCGCGGTGCCCACGATCTCGTCGCCGTCGGCGACCAGCAGCGAGCGCTCGAACTCCGTCACGCTCCGCCAGCCTTCGACCTCCTGGGCGTCCTCCTGGGCCCCTCCGAAGGCGAGCGCCAGCTTCCCGTACCAGGCTTCCCACTCGTCGGTGCGCAGCACCCGCGGTTCCCACGTCATACGCCATGCCTACCAGGCCGGAGCAGACGCCACGACTGGATTTCGGAGCGGCGGGCCGCTGGTCGACGTCAGAAATCGACGCGCCTTTTGAGGCACAGGTAAGGTCCGGAAGCATGGCAGGTCGCGGCGGTACGGCTCCACAGGCGGCCCGGCTGCACCGAGCTCACAAGGCGCTGCACCGGGCCCGTACGCTGCTGCGCCGTTCGGCGGTGGACTACTTCCGCGGACACGGCTCCGACCGGGGTGCCTTCAGCGTGCTGATGCTGAGTGTGCCCGCTCTCGCGTGGGCCACGATGGCCCAGCCGTTGTGGTGCGCGCCGGAGACGCTGGTGCTGCCCGTCATCGCCGGTGGTCTGCTGCTCCGCCCGGCGAGTCTGCTGGCGCTCTACGCCGCGTCCGCCGTCGCGCTCGTCGTGGAGTCGGTGGTGCTCGGCCCCTACTCGGACGGCGCCGGCCGCGTGACGCCCGGCACGATCCTCGTGGTGGCCGCGGTCGGCCTGGTCGGGCTGCTGATCGCCCAGTTCCGCACCCGGGTCGGGGTGCCCTGGACGGGTGGCGGCACGATGCTGTTCGACCTGCGGGAAAGGCTGCGGGTGCAGAGCCAGTTGCCGTCGCTGCCGAAGGGCTGGCACCGGGAGATGTCGCTGCGGCCGGCCGGAGGCCAGTCGTTCTCCGGGGACTTCGTGGTCGGGGCCCGTACCGGTCCGCGCCGCCGCACCCTGGAGGTGGTCCTCACCGACGTCTCCGGCAAGGGCATGGACGCCGCCTCCCGCGCTCTGCTGCTCTCCGGTGCGTTCGGCGGCCTGCTGGGTTCACTGCCGCCGCACTCCTTCCTGCCGGCCGCCAACGCCTACCTGCTGCGCCAGGACTGGCAGGAGGGCTTCGCCACGTCCGTGCACCTGGTGCTGGACCTGGACACCGGCGACTACGAGTTGCTCTCCGCAGGCCACGTGCCGGGCATGCAACTCAGCGCCGGCACCGGCAGGTGGGAGGAGAAGACGGCGGAGGGGCCGCTGCTCGGCGTCTACGACGGCGCCGAGTTCCACCCGGTCAAGGGACGCCTGCGGCAGGGCGACGTGCTGATGCTGTTCACGGACGGCCTGGTGGAGACGGCCGAGCGGGACCTCAGCGAGGGCATCGACCGGCTCACCGGAACCGCCGAGACGTACGTGGCGACCGGGTTCCGCGGGGCCGCCTGGCACCTGATCGAGAAGGTCGCCAAGGACGTCAACGACGACCGTGCGCTGCTGCTCATCTGCCGCGACTGAGACAGCGCGCGACTGGGACGGGAGGGGCCGGCACCGCCGCCGACCGATGTGAGCCGAAGGCGCCCCGGACCGCTCGACGCCGGACCGCGCGGCCGTTCCGGTTCAGCGGGCTCCGGCGACCCTGCGGCGTGCCGTGTCCACCGGGTCGGAGGTGAAGGCCCAGTTCATGTCCGGCTCCATCACCCCGCGGAAGGCGCGGCGGAACAGGGCCGTGCACAGGACCGTCATCATCACCGCGGCGAGCACCGTGACCAGCACCCGGCCCAGCGGCGAGTCCACCCAGGCGGCCTCGTACCAGTCGAACTGGCGGGCCAGCTGGATCGGGTAGACGTGCAGCAGGTAGCCGCAGATCGTGCCGGCGCCGAGACTGGTGAACCAGGTGGTGCGGCGCGGCACCCAGGCGAAGAAGCAGGCGGTGAGCACCAGGGCGCAGCCGAACAGCGCCAGTGTCATCACCACGCCGACCCACCAGGGCACTCCCAGCTCCTGCGCCGCGTGGTTGCGCAGGAACCACTGCTTGTTCATGCGCGGCACGGCCCAGTAGGAGAAGAGCAGGGTGAGCAGCGCCACCGGGACGGCCGCCGCCCGGAGGGCGGGCCGGCGCATCCGGAAGTGCTCGGGGCGCAGTTGCAGGCCGAGGACGAAGAAGGGCAGGAACTGGAGTACCCGCTGGAGGTTGAGTTCGCTGCCGATGCCGGGTCCGGTGCTGGCCAGGGCGGCGATCGCCAGGGCGGTCGGCAGCGGCCAGCGCAGCACCTTCCAGACGGGCGTGGTGAGCCGCCAGATGAACAGGGCCACTAGGAACCACAGCGCGTATCCGGGGCTGAGCAGGCTGAACGCCCGGTCCGGGTTGTCGATCCGGCGCATGAAGAGCGTGTAGGCGATCTCGAAGACGAGGTACGGCACCACGACACCGGTGACCAGCCGCTTGATCTGGCCGGGCCGGGCCTCGAAGCTCCGGGAGAGGTAACCGGAGATCACGATGAACGCCGGCATGTGGAAGGTGTAGAGCGCGAAGTAGAGCGCCTCCGCCGCGCGGCTCTCGTGGCGCAGCGGCTCCCAGGCGTGGCCGATGCCGACCAGCACGATGGTGAGGTACTTCGCGTTGTCGAAGAAGGGGTCCCGCTGTTTGGCTCTGCCCTTCGCGGCTCCCTCTGCGGCGGCCCGGTCCGAGGTCTGCGGCAGCTCCTCGGCTGCCGCCTCGGGCTTCAGGTGCCGGGCCGGGGGCAGTGGGGCGCGCTCATATCCAGCGGGGAACATCTACCGCACGATAGCGCCGAAACTTCTAAGACGTAAATTTTCGCAGGCAGGTTGCGTGCCGCGTTCGGGGAATTCGATCAGACCTGCGCGAAATACGGCCGACACACCGCAGACCGTAATGTCGACAA
The DNA here is from genome assembly GCF_054776295.1 of Streptomyces sparsus. Classification (NCBI taxonomy): domain Bacteria; kingdom Bacillati; phylum Actinomycetota; class Actinomycetes; order Kitasatosporales; family Streptomycetaceae; genus Streptomyces; species Streptomyces sparsus. Next base: position 5,745 of record NZ_BAAHCA010000101.1, on the reverse strand, counting down.
AGCGATTTACTGCATCCGTACGCCCTGGATTGTGAGCATATGCCCGCCGTAAAAGAGGTGTATGCGCGCGTACGAAACGCGGTTTCTTGTCCGAATTCGGGGCCCCGGAACGGAGATGTGGGCCACCCCACACGAATGGGATCACCCTCCGGCACCCGAGTGCGCGCATAACCGGCCGGTAATGGGGGATCCGGCGGGAGAGCGAATTGGGGCTGACCGCCCGAGCCCCCGGACCAGTCGTGCGGCCACTCCGGGGGCTCGGGCGGACCGTACCGGCAGCCGGAGTGCCCGGAGGCACTCGGATCGGGGGAGGAACGGGCGAACAAGGGCCAACGATTCGTCAGCGGGGTCCATCAGCCGCCCGGTTGGTGGCACGATGGAGGTCGCAGGGGGCTGCGAGCGGCAACAGGTCCCCCGGCCGGTGGTGAGGTTCCGACCGAAGGTGTGATCAGTTGTGGCGATTTCGCTGTCCGTGGTCCTGATGCTGGCGATCATCCTGGTGGTGATGATCAGAGGCGGCTCCCTCAAGGCCGGTCCCGCCGTCGTCGCGGCCCTCTTCGGCTTCTTCCTCGCGTCGACGGGCATGGCACCCACCATCCAGAACTTCTTCGACTCGGTGGCCGAGTCGATCAACCAGATCAACCTCTGAGATCCGGGCCGTCCCCAAGGGGCACGACCGGGGCACGACCGCCCGGAAGGCCACTCGGGGACGGCCTGGGAGAGCAACGGCGACGGCTCAGGAGAACGACTCAGGGCCAGGCGGAGGAAGAATCCTCTGCCTGGCCCTGGTGTCCGTGGAGCGGGCGACGGGAATCGAACCCGCGTAGCCAGTTTGGAAGACTGGGGCTCTACCATTGAGCTACGCCCGCGTGCTGCCGCCGTGCCGACTGCGACCGTTCGATCATAACCGGTCGGCCGGAGCGAGCTGATCATGACCGCCGTGCGGCACGCAACGCATCGTACGGCATGTACTGTACGTGTCGCACCGACGGGGTGTGGCGCAGCTTGGTAGCGCGTCCGCTTTGGGAGCGGAAGGTCGTCGGTTCGAATCCGGCCACCCCGACCACGTACTATGAGTGACGCGCGTGTCTCCGTCGTGTCCGCACACCGGAGAGCGCGCAACGGGCGCCCCAAACGTCTGAATCCCCAAGAAGTCAGCCCCAAGGAGACCGACCGTGAAGAGCGCCGTGGAGACCCTGAACCCCACTCGGGTTCGGCTCACTGTCGAGGTGCCCTTCGAGGAGCTCAAGGACAGCCTCGACGCGGCGTACAAGAAGATCAACCAGCAGGTCCAGGTGCCTGGCTTCCGCAAGGGCAAGATCCCTGCGCGAGTGATCGACCAGCGTTTCGGCCGCGGTGCCGTGCTGGAGGAGGCCGTCAACGACGCGCTCCCGAAGCTGTACCAGAGCGCCGTCGAAGAAGGCGACCTGAACCCGCTGGGCCAGCCCGAGGTGGACATCACCGAGCTCAAGGACAACGAGCTGCTGGCCTTCACCGCCGAAGTGGATGTGCGCCCCACCCTGGAGATCCCGGACTACTCCGGCATCGAGGTGACCGTCGACCCCGTCGAGGTCACCGACGAGGACGTGGACACCTCCGTCGACCAGCTCCGCGACCGCTTCGCCTCGACCAACGTCGTGGAGCGGGCCGCCGCCGAAGGTGACGTCGTCAAGATCAACCTCGAGGCCAAGGTCGGCGGCGAGGTCCTGGAGGACGGCGTCGCCGAGGGCATCGACTACACCATCGGCTCCGGTGAGCTGCTGGAAGGCATCGACGCCGCCGTCACCGGCCTGTCCGCGGGCGAGTCGGCCACCTTCACCTCTGAGCTCAAGGGCGGCTCCGCAGCCGGCCAGGAGGCCGAGGTCAAGGTCGAGGTCACGTCCGTGTCCGCCCGTGAACTGCCCGAGCTCGACGACGACTTCGCGCAGCTCGCCAGCGAGTTCGACACCATGGACGAGCTCCGCGAGGACAGCCGCAAGCGGCTGGCCCGGATGAAGAAGTACGACCAGGCCACCCAGGCCCAGGAGAAGGTGCTCGAGGAGCTCATCGGCCTCACCGAGGTGCCGATCCCCGAGAAGCTGCTCGAGGACGAGGTCAACACCCGCAAGCACAACCTGGTCAACCACCAGCTGGGCCAGATGGGCATGGACCTCGCGACCTACCTGAAGATGCAGGAGAAGTCCGAGGAGGAGTTCGAGGCCGAGCTCAAGGAGCAGGCCGAGAAGGGCATCCGGACGCAGTTCATCCTGGACGAGCTGGTCGCCACCGAGAAGCTGAACGTCAGCCAGGAGGAGCTCACCGAGCACCTCATGCGCCGCGCGCAGTCCTCCGGCATGAGCCCCGACCAGTTCGCGCAGGCGGTCGTCGAGGGCGGCCAGGTGCCGATGCTCGTCGGTGAGGTCGCCCGCGGCAAGGCGCTGGCCGTCGTGGTCGAGGCCGCCACCGTCAAGGACGCCAACGGCGAGGTCGTCGACCTGGACGACGAGGAGGACGAGACCGGCGAGACGGTCGAGGCCACCTCCGAGTCCGCGGCCGCCGAGTCCGACGAGGCGGACGCGACCGCCGACGCCGAGCAGGGCGACAAGGGCGAGAAGGCCGACAGGTCCGACGCCTGATCCGGGACAGCCGAACGGACGGGCCCGTACACCACCGCGTGTACGGGCCCGTTCGCGCCCGGCGGAACTCCCCGGCCCGACCTGCGGGAACGCTCCCTGCGCTCACAGCGAACAGTTCTCGGAGCGGGATGGCCTGACCCCCCTTGCGCGTTAGGGTCCTTGTACACGAAGACGCTAGCGACGGCTCACAGGAGATCCAGCGAGGTCCCGGCCGTCCGGACACGAGCAGGTGGACACGTGACGCTTCCGATGCCTTCCGCCGCCGCTGAGCCCAACTTTGGTGGTGGCCTCGGCGACCAGGTCTACAACCGACTGCTCAACGAGCGGATCATCTTCCTCGGCCAGCCGGTGGACGACGAGATCGCCAACCGAATCACCGCACAGCTGCTGCTCCTTGCCGCCGACCCGGACAAGGACATCAACCTCTACATCAACTCCCCCGGCGGCTCCATCACGGCCGGCATGGCGATCTACGACACCATGCAGTTCATCAAGAACGACGTGGTCACCATCGCCATGGGCCTGGCCGCCTCGATGGGCCAGTTCCTGCTGAGCGCGGGCACTCCGGGCAAGCGCTTCGCGCTGCCGAACGCGGAGATCCTGATCCACCAGCCGTCGGCCGGTCTGGCCGGCTCGGCCTCGGACATCAAGATCCACGCGGAGCAGCTGCTCCGTACGAAGAAGAAGATGTCGGAGCTGTCCGCGTTCCACACCGGCCAGACGGTCGAGCAGTGGACGCGCGACGCCGACCGCGACCGCTGGTTCAGTGCCGAGGAGGCCCGTGAGTACGGCCTGCTGGACTCGGTCATCTCCAACGCCTCCGACATCCCCGGTGGCGGCGGTACGGGCGCCTGAGCCCGTTTCGACGCTCTACTGCCCGCAGCCAGCCGGCTCATCACCAGGCCAGCTCATCACCAGGACGGTGAACACCTCGATGGAAAACCTCCCCGGCTCCGGCCTCGCCGCAGGCCCCCAGGCCCGGTACTCCGGCCCGACACCCGAGGCTCGCTACGTCATCCCGCGCTTCGTCGAGCGCACCTCGCAGGGCGTGCGTGAGTACGACCCGTACGCGAAGCTCTTCGAGGAGCGTGTGATCTTCCTCGGCGTGCAGGTCGACGACGCCTCGGCCAACGACGTCATGGCACAGCTGCTGTGCCTGGAGTCGATGGACCCGGACCGCGACATCTCGATCTACATCAACTCGCCCGGCGGCTCCTTCACGGCGCTGACCGCGATCTACGACACGATGCAGTTCGTGAAGCCCGACATCCAGACGGTCTGCATGGGCCAGGCGGCCTCCGCCGCGGCCGTGCTGCTCGCCGCGGGCACGCCGGGCAAGCGCATGGCGCTGCCCAACGCGCGGGTGCTGATCCACCAGCCCTACAGCGAGACGGGCCGCGGTCAGGTCTCGGACCTGGAGATCGCCGCGAACGAGATCCAGCGGATGCGGTTGCAGATGGAGGAGATGCTGGCCAAGCACTCCACCAAGCCGATCGAGCAGATCCGTGACGACATCGAGCGCGACAAGATCCTCACGGCCGAGGACGCCCTCGCCTACGGTCTGGTCGACCAGATCGTGTCCAACCGCAAGACGTCCGTCGGGGTCTGACCCCGCCGTCCCGGGCCGGTCCACGGTTTTCTCGTGGACCGGCCCGGGCATCCCCCTTTGACTCAACAGTCACCAGGGGGGCCCATACCGGGGGCCCGGCAAGGTACCTTCGGAGAGCAAGGACCAGGCACCGTCGCCAGTCGGCGGTGCGCAGGCGAAGGGGAAGCACCTCGTGGCACGCATCGGTGATGGCGGCGACCTGCTCAAGTGCTCGTTCTGCGGCAAGAGCCAGAAGCAGGTGAAGAAGCTCATCGCAGGTCCGGGCGTCTACATCTGCGACGAGTGCATCGACCTCTGCAATGAGATCATCGAGGAGGAGCTCGCCGAGACCTCCGAGATGCGCTGGGACGAGCTTCCCAAGCCGCGGGAGATCTACGAGTTCCTTGAGGGCTACGTCGTCGGTCAGGAGACCGCGAAGAAGGCCCTGTCGGTGGCGGTGTACAACCACTACAAGCGGGTGCAGGCCGGCGAGAACGGCGGCGCGCAGGGCAAGGACGACGCCATCGAGCTGGCGAAGTCGAACATCCTGCTGCTGGGCCCGACCGGCTCGGGCAAGACACTGCTCGCGCAGACGCTCGCACGCATGCTGAACGTCCCCTTCGCCATCGCGGACGCCACCGCGTTGACGGAGGCCGGCTACGTCGGCGAGGACGTCGAGAACATCCTGCTGAAGCTGATCCAGGCCGCTGACTACGACGTCAAGAAGGCCGAGACGGGCATCATCTACATCGACGAGATCGACAAGGTGGCCCGCAAGAGCGAGAACCCGTCGATCACCCGGGACGTCTCCGGTGAGGGCGTGCAGCAGGCCCTGTTGAAGATCCTGGAGGGCACCACGGCCTCGGTGCCGCCGCAGGGTGGGCGCAAGCACCCGCACCAGGAGTTCATCCAGATCGACACCACCAACGTGCTGTTCATCGTGGGTGGCGCGTTCTCCGGTCTGGAGAAGATCATCGAGTCCCGGGCCGGTGCCAAGGGCATCGGGTTCGGCGCGACGATCCGCTCCAAGCGGGAGATCGAGGAGTCGAACCAGTTCGAGGAGATCATGCCGGAGGACCTGGTGAAGTTCGGGATGATCCCGGAGTTCATCGGCCGTCTGCCGGTGATCACCTCGGTGCACAACCTGGACCGTGAGGCGCTGCTCCAGATCCTGGTCGAGCCGCGCAACGCGCTCATCAAGCAGTACCAGCGGTTGTTCGAACTCGACGGCGTGGAGCTGGAGTTCGACCATGCCGCGTTGGAGGCCATCGCCGACCAGGCGATTCTGCGCGGCACCGGTGCCCGCGGGCTGCGCGCCATCATGGAGGAGGTGCTCATGTCGGTCATGTACGAGGTGCCGTCCCGCAAGGACGTCGCCCGGGTGGTCATCACCGCCGACGTGGTGCACTCCAACGTGAACCCGACGCTGGTGCCGCGCTCTCGCGGCAACGAGCAGGGGCCGCAGGAGAAGAGCGCCTGAGCCCCGGCGGGCCGGGCCCGCGGACGGAACGCACGGTGGGCCCCGGGGAGCGATCGCTCCCC
>NZ_BAAHCA010000100.1:0-9569 GCF_054776295.1 Streptomyces sparsus | reverse complement strand
GGGGACGGCGGGGGGCCGGGCGGGGAGGGGCGTTTGGGTCAGGGCGGGGACGGCGCATGCCGGGCCGGACGGAACGGCGGGGCCGGCCCGCGGTCACCCACCCCAAAGCAGACCGCACCCGCTCCGTCAGGGGCGCCGGTGTCGGCGGCCTGCGTCACACGTGTGTGGCTCAGCATCAGCTGACCGGAAAGTCGGATAGCTGGCTGTCGAGCCTCTTCCAGGTATCTGCTTCAGATTCATCAGCTGCTTTTTGTTGCAGTCGCCCACCCGACGTACCGCTCTCCTGCTTCCAGCGACCAATCGTGACAACCGCGCATCCACCCGGTAAGACTGCGAATGTGCAACTTCTGCCTTTTGGAGAGGAACGGGGCTGCCGCGACTGCCTCACGTTTGAACTCCGCCACCTCGTCGTTGGCGTCCTGAACGGTTCTGACCAGGGCATCGCCGATCTCGAGACCATGCGCCCCGTACACGGCTGGGAGATTCCAAAAATCACCCGGATGGCTTTCCTCGGCAAAGTAGGAGAATACGTCATTCTGCCATGCGGTCACATTGGCCGCCCGATGCCTGAGCGATGTCAGGCGGGGGTCACAGTAGTCGTTCCAGTGGATGTGATCCCCCCACGAGGCGTCGATAAGAACTATGCAGGCGAAAGAGCAGACTGTGTACAAACGTGTGGTCTTGTACGTCGCCACGCTCGGCGTCCCACCGGCGATCCGCATCTGGTTCTGGAACGTCATGGAGGCGAACCACAGCCTCAACTCCATGCACCAACGTGAGAATTGCTCAGGCGTTAACACTAAGCGGAGCCCGCCCATGACCTCGGTAAGCGCGGCTTCCATGGCTTCTCCCGAAGCGCCGGTCCCACGGCGCCCGTCGAGAATGTCGAGCACGGAAGCGATGGCGGGTAGATGGAGGGGGGACGTTGCGGGGAGATCGTCGACGAACTCGTCGTCGAACCAGAACCCCCAGGCGAGCATCCGACTGTAAGCGTGAAGAAGGTCCACGGAGGCGTGGGGAGCGGCGGTACGCGCGGCGATTCGACCCGCCCTGGTCTTCTCCAGGTGTCGCAGCGTCGGTACATCCACGAACTCGGACACCCAGGTCATCGCCTTTCGTTCGATGTCCTCGATAGCCGGGTGGCAGGTAGGTGGGAAGGGCAGGCTCATGTCGAGCATGGCCCTGGCCTTGTTGAGTGATGCACTCGCTGCAGGCTTGCTCATGCTTATCCTTCGCTCTGTCGGGGGACCGAACCGCCCCGGGGTCGGTGGCAATCCACGGTTGCGGACATGACCTTCAGTTGGTTTTCGGGATGGTGCGCGGGGTGTCACGCCGCTGCGCTCCCCGGCGAAAGGGACTGGGGCACTCCTCAGGCCTGTCGTGCCGGTTTCGACATCAAGGGGCATCGCGGTGGTCTCTGCATTCGGGCCCGACATCGGGCCCTCCCAGGACAGTTCGCGGTGGATTCGACGACGAAGAAGTCCGGTGCAGACCGACTCTCCGGCAGCCGCGGGCTGACACCTACGAGACAGTCCGGGATGCGTGAACGGGTTGAACGCGGCACGTCGTCACCCGCCCCGACGGCACCCGGCTCCCCATCGCCCGCTGGGAGTACTCGACCGTCCGGTGGGAGAAGCACCTCAGCGGGGCGGGCCTCTGGCTCACCTCGGCCCGGGAGTTGCACGACCCCCGCAGAGGCCGCTGGCCAAATACCCTGCTGATCCGCGCCCGCAAGCTCTGACGGTCGCGTTCATCCGGTCTACGGCGGACCCGTGTACGCATGTCCGTGAACGGAGATCGTCAGTTCCCCGCCGCGCTCGCCGCTGCCATGGCGGTCCGGCTCGAGTGCGTTGGCGAGGATGGTGTCGACTTCGAGCCCTAGGAGTCCTTTCCGACTGCCGATGAGACCACCGGGCGGTTCCGCGCGTGGACAGGTAACGGCGAGCTGAGCGGCGACGACTTCCGAGTGTTCGGTCAGGATGGCACCGGCGGAATCGCGGCGTTCCGGCTGGTTCGTCCAGGTCGGGAACTGCTGGAGCAGCCCGTTGTCTTTCTGGGCTCCGAAGGAGAGACAGGCGTTGTCGCTCGCGACCTGGGCGCCTTCCTGTGGCTGCTGGCTGGCGGCCTCGGTCCGTGGGAAGCAGCCACCTCGCACGACCCCGAGCCGGATCGGGCTCCCCAGGTCGATCGCGAGCTGGTGGCTGTCGCGGAGCGATTCGCTCCGGACCGCCGCGCGTCGGCAACGGTGATCATCGCCCAGGCCGCACAGGAGTTTCCTGACTTCGACGACACCCTCATGAAGCTCTGCCGTTGACCCCGGTCAGGTGCCCCGCCACGCTTCGGGGCGGGGCACCTGAACGGGGTCAACGGTCGCGACTGCGCTCCTGCGCGTTTCGGCTGGTCGAAGCCGCCCGAAAGCAGACCGCACCCGGTCCGTCAGGGGCGCCGGTGTCGGCGGCCTGCGGAACGGGTGCGGACCGGTGGGCGCCACTACCTGCGACAGCAGGGCGGGCGGCCCGGGTGCATCACGCCTTCTTGGTCTCCCAGAAGATCGTGTCGATGCGGGCGATGAGGTCCAGCGCCTTCTGGCCGGTGGCCGGGTCGGTGCTGCCCTTGGCGGCCGACAGGGCCTTGAGGGTGTCGTTCACCAGCTGGTGCAGCTCCGGGTACTTCTCGAAGTGCGGCGGCTTGAAGTAGTCGCTCCACAGCACCGAGACGTGGTGCTTGGCGAGCTCCGCGCGCTCCTCCTTGATGACCGTGGCACGGGCCCGGAAGTGCGGGTCGTCGTTGGCCTGGTACTTCTCCTGGACGGCCTTGACCGACTCCGCCTCGATGCGGGCCTGAGCCGGGTCGTAGACACCGCAGGGAAGGTCGCAGTGCGCGCTGACCTTCACCGTGGGCGCGAACAGGCGGGAAAGCATAGGGCTGTCCTTCCTCGTGATCGTCTTCTCCCGTGCGACATTACTCCTTGCGGCGGCGGTTTTTGCGGTGGGCCCCGGGGGACCGGGACTTAAGTCGCAGGGCCGGACCGGCGGACGGCGAACCGAACCGAGGGGCGATTTCTGTGCAGGGGCGACTCGGGCTGGCCGAGGTGTACAACCCGTCGATGCTGCCCACGCTGCGACCGGGGGACCGGCTGGTGCTGCGCTACGGCGTGCCGGTCCGCCCCGGCCAGGTGGTGGTGCTGCGGCACCCGTTCCAGCACGACCTGCTGGTCGTCAAGCGGCTCGTGGGCCGGCGGGACTCCGGGTGGTGGGTGCGGGGCGACAACCCGTACGTGTGGAACGACAGCAGGGAGTTCGGCGCGGTGCCGGAGGACCTGGTGGTGGCGAGGGCGTTGCTGCGGCTGCGTCCGCCGCGGGGCCTTCAGCTCACGCCGGGCTCGGTGCTGGGCTGGCTGTTCTCCGCCGTCCGCCCGCTGTCGCGGCGTTTCCGGGCCCGGTAGGCGGCCACGTTGGCGCGGGTCGCGCAGCGGTCCGAGCAGTACCGCCTGGACCGGTTGGTCGAGGTGTCGAGGTAGGCGTTGCGGCACGGGTCGGCCTCGCACACGCCGAGCCGGTCCACGCCGAGGTCGGTGAGGCTGAAGGCGAGACCCATGCAGGCGATCGCGGCGTAGCCCGCGCCGGCGTTGGCCGGGCTCTCGGCGAGGTGCATGTGCCACTTCGGGTTGCCGTGGTCGTCGCGGTACTCGTGGCCGGCGATCTGCGGGCTGGCCGGGTACTCCATGAGCAGGGCGTTCAGCAGGTCGACGGCGCGGACCTCGTCGCCCTCGGACGCCGCGGTGAAGACGGCCCGCAGCCGGGTGCGGACGGCGCGCAGCCGGCCCACGTCGGACTCGGTGGCCCGACGGGCCGCCTGGCGGCTCTCACCGAAGAGGCTCCGCACGGCGTCGACATCGGTCAGGAACTCCTCTCCGCGGTGCGGCTGTTCGGAGTTCACCAACCGCACGGCGAAGTCGGCGTAATGGGTCAGTTCCACTTGAGATCCTTACGGCCTGCGGTTAGGGTCGGTCAAAAGAATGAGTAAGGGTCGTTCCATGATCCAGCCTATTACGCATCGGAGGATTCGGTGACCGACACCGTCGCACACACCGACTGGACCGCCTGGCAGAACAGCTGGGACCGCCAGCAGCAGTGGTACCTGCCCGACCGCGAGCAGCGGTTCACCACCATGCTCGACACCGTGGAGGCGCTCGTCGGCCCCGAGCCGCGGGTGCTCGACCTGGCCTGCGGCACCGGCAGCATCACCGACCGGCTGCTCACCCGCTTCCCCGAGGCCCGCAGCACCGGCGTGGACCTCGACCCGGCGCTGCTCACCATGGCCCGCGGCCACTTCGCCGACGACAGCCGGGCCGAGTTCGTCACCGCCGACCTCCGTGACGCCGACTGGACCGAACGGCTTCCCCACCGCGACTACGACGCGGTGCTCACGGCCACCGCGCTGCACTGGCTGCACACCGACGCGCTCACGGTGCTCTACGGGCAGCTCGCCGGGGTGCTGCGGGACGGCGGCGTCTTCCTGAACGCCGACCACATGCCCGACCCGGCGACCCCGCGCATCAACGAGGCCACCCACGCCTACGACAAGGCCCGCCGCGAGCGGGAGAAGGCGGCCGGCAGCGAGGACTGGGCCGACTGGTGGCAGCGCGCCGCGGCCGACCCGGTACTGGCGGACGTGGTCGCCGAGCGGTTCGCCCTCTTCGGTGATCCGGCCAACGGCGACCACGCCGACGGCGAGATGCAGTCACCCGACTGGCACGTCCGCACCCTCCTGGCGTCGGGCTTCGCCGAGGCCCGCACGGTGTGGGCCTCACCCCGGGACGCCATGGTGCTCGGCCTGCGCTGACGCCGGCCACGCGCGGCGCACCGGACGAAGCCGGGCGTGCGGGGCGCCGGAGCGCGCCGGTAGGCGGAGCGAGCGCGACGAAGGCGGTACCGGCCCCGTGGGGTCGTACCGCCTTCGTCGCGTACTGTCGGCTGCCCCGAGCTGCCGCCGGGGCCTTGCCGTCACCGCCGGGCGACGCCCTCGGCCCGGGCGGCCGCGGCGACCGCGGAGGTGACCGCCGGGGCGACCCGCTCGTCGAACGGGGAGGGAATGACCTTGTCGACGCTCAACTCGTCGGCGACCACCGCGGCCAGCGCCTCGGCCGCGGCGATCTTCATGCCCTCCGTGATACGCGACGCCCGCACCTGGAGTGCCCCGGCGAAGATGCCCGGGAAGGCGAGCACGTTGTTGATCTGGTTGGGGTAGTCGCTGCGCCCGGTCGCCACCACGGAGGCGTACTTGCGCGCCACGTCGGGGTGGATCTCGGGGGTCGGGTTGGCCATGGCGAAGATGAACGACTCGGGCGCCATCCCCGCGACGGCCTGCTCCGGCACGTTGCCGCCGCTCACCCCGATGAACACGTCCGCGCCGGCCATCGCGGCCTCCAGCGACCCGGTCAGCCCGGCCTTGTTGGTGAAGCCGGCCAGCTGGCGCTTGACGTCGGTGAGGTCCTCGCGGTCGGTGGAGACGATGCCCTTGCGGTCGCAGACCGCGACGTCCCCGATGCCCGCCTCGACGAGGATCTTGGCGATGGCGACCCCGGCCGCGCCGGCGCCGGAGATGACCGCCCGCAGCTCGCCCAGCGGGCGTCCGCTGAGCAGTGAGGCGTTGCGCAGCGCGGCCAGCGTCACCACGGCCGTGCCGTGCTGGTCGTCGTGGAAGACGGGGATGTCGAGGCGCTCCTGGAGCCGGCGCTCGATCTCGAAGCATCGCGGTGCGGAGATGTCCTCAAGGTTCACCCCGCCGAAGGACGGGGCCATCCGGACCACGGTGTCGATGATCTCGTCGGTGTCCTGGGTGGCGAGCGCGATCGGGACCGCGTCCACGCCGCCGAACTGCTTGAAGAGGATGGCCTTGCCCTCCATCACCGGGAGGGACGCCTCCGGGCCGATGTCACCCAGGCCGAGGACCGCGCTGCCGTCCGTGACGACTGCCACGACCTGCGACTTCCAGGTGTAGTCGTGCACCAGGTCGGGCTGTTCCGCGATCGCGCTGCACACCTTGGCCACACCCGGGGTGTAGGCCAGGGACAGGTCGTCCGCATCGCGGACCGGCACGGTCGCCTGGACCGCCATCTTGCCGCCACGATGCAGAGCGAAGGCCGGATCGATGGCTTCCTCGTCCAGATCACTCTGCGGATTGACGATCTCCGCTGCCACTTTTTTGACCCCTTTTTGTCGAAATGCCGAGGGTACCGCTGCCTGGTTGGGGAGCGGGCGGGCACTGCGTTCGCTGCCTGTCCGGCGGATACCCACCGTCAAGGGGGAGGTGCGAACGCCGGGCGCGCCGCACACGCGCCCTGTGTCCCCGGGTGAGGGGTGTAACTGACCTTTGTACCGGATGCCCACCGCCGGGGACGAGTGACTTCCGGGACTTCTGGTGAGGTCCGGCGAACATGCGGTGACCGACGCTTCGGGCAATGCTGGACATAGCCCCTACAGGCCCGGTCGAGTATCCACGCTGCGGTACTGGATAGCGTGATGAAGCTCTCATTACGGTCACGGAGTGTCGAGTGAGGGCCGCTCAGGACCGGTTTGTGTCCGATGGTCGATCTCCGTTATCCGATTTTGACATCTTGCACCCCCTGAGGTGCGGTGTCCGGATGGCAAGATTCCCCCCATTACGCAGGGTCGCGACACCCGATCGGGTGCCCGGGCCCACCGGAAGTTCATCCGCAGGAGGACCCACCATGACCGCACGCACCACCCGCCGCCCGTCCGCCCGTCTCCGGCTCGGCGCGGCCGGAGCCCTCGCGGTCACGGGCGCCCTGCTGCTCACCGCCTGTGGTGACCAGACCGAGGGCAGCAGCAGCGACAGCGACAAGAAGGAGACCAACGCCTCCGACGCGCCGCTCTTCGACAAGCTGCCCAAGCGGATCCAGGACGCCGGAGAGATCAAGGTCGGCTCGGACATCGCCTACGCGCCCGTCGAGTTCCGCGACGAGTCCAACGAGGTCGTCGGCATCGACCCCGACATCGCCGCCGCGATGGGCGAGCAGCTCGGCGTGGAGTTCACGTTCGAGAACGGCACCTTCGACGGCCTGATCCTCGGCCTGAACTCGGGCCGCCACGACATCATCATGTCGGCCATGACCGACACCAAGGACCGCCAGGAAGGCCTTGACGACGGCAAGAAGGTCGGGGACGGCGCCGACTTCGTCAACTACTTCAAGGCCGGGTCCGCGCTGCTGGTGCAGAAGGGCAACCCGGAGGACATCCAGAGCCTCGACGACCTCTGCGGCAAGACGGTCGCCCTCCAGCGCGGTACCGCCAACGAGGACCTGGCGAAGCAGCAGAACGAGTCCTGCGACAAGCCCATCAAGGTGCTGACCTTCGACAAGGACTCCGAGGCGCTGGCCCAGCTCAAGCAGGGTCGTGCGGTCGCGGACATCAACGACTACCCGGTGGCCGCCTACAACGCCCAGACCGCCGGCGGCGGTGACGACTTCGAGGTCGTCGGCGACCAGATCGACGCCGCGCCCTACGGCATCGCCGTCGACAAGGAGAACACCGAGCTGCGGGACGCGCTGAAGGCCGCCCTCGACGCGATCATGGAGAACGGCGAGTACGAGAAGGTCCTCAAGAAGTGGAACTCCGAGGAAGGCGGCCTCGAGGAGGCCACCATCAACGCCGGTAAGTAAGCAGACCGGACCTTCTCACCACCCTCAGCAAAGGTAACTCTGGCGTGTCCGACCCTCACGACAAGGCTGCCTCCCGGCCGTCCCTCTCCAAGGACGCCGGGGGAAGCCGCCGACCTCCCGAGGCCATCAAGGCCATCCCCGTCCGGCACTACGGTCGCTGGATCGGTGCCGTGCTGGTGCTCTTCCTGCTGTTCCTCGTGGTGCTCGCCTTCGCGAACGGCGACATCAAGTGGGGAACGGTCGGTGAGTACCTCACCTTCGAGACCATTCTCAAGGGCGCAGCCAACACGCTGTGGATCACCCTGCTGTCCATGGCCATCGGCGTCGCGCTGGGCACGCTGCTGGCGGTCATGCGGCTCTCGGAGAACCCGGTGATGAGCACCGTGGCCTGGGGGTACATCTGGTTCTTCCGGGGCACCCCGGTGCTGGTCCAGCTGTTCCTCTGGTACAACCTCGCGTACGTCTTCCCGATCCTCAACCTGGGGTTCTACCGGGACGAGATGACGGACGTGATGACGCCCTTCCTCGCGGCGCTGCTCGGGCTCGGGCTCAACGAAGCCGCCTACATGGCGGAGATCAGCCGGGCCGGTATCCAGTCGGTCGACGAGGGGCAGACCGAGGCGGCCCACGCGCTGGGCATGTCCCGTGCCCGCACCACCCGGCGCATCGTCCTTCCGCAGGCCATGCGGGTGATCATCCCCCCGACGGGCAACGAGTTCGTCAACATGCTCAAGACCTCGTCGCTGGCGTACGCCATCACGTTCGGCGAGCTGATGAACGCCTCGGTGACGATCTACTCCCGGAACCTCGCCGTCATGGAACTGCTCCTGGTGGCCACGATCTGGTACCTGATCCTCACCACGATCTTCAGCATCGGCCAGTACTACCTGGAGCGGCACTTCGCGAAGGGCTCGTCGCGGAACCTGCCGCTCACCCCGGTACAGAAGATCAAGGCGCAGGTCCTCTCCCTGCGTTCTCCGCACCACTCTGGAGGGACCGTATGACTCCGATGGTGAAGGCGGAGAGCGTCCACAAGTCCTTCGGTCCGGTCGAGGTGCTCAAGGGCATCGACCTGGAGGTCGCCCCGCGTGAGGTGTTCTGCCTGGTGGGGCCGTCCGGCTCCGGCAAGTCGACCTTCCTGCGGTGCATCAACCACCTGGAGCGCGTCAACGCCGGACGCCTCTATGTCGACGGCACACTGGTCGGCTACCGGGAGAAGGGCGACAAGCTCTACGAGCTGAAGGACCGCGAGGTCGCCGCGCAGCGCAAGGACATCGGCATGGTGTTCCAGCGCTTCAACCTGTTCCCGCACATGACGGCCGTCGAGAACGTCATGGAGGCGCCGGTCCAGGTCAAGGGCGAGAGCAAGGCGGTCGCCCGGGAGCGCGCGACGAAGCTGCTCGACCGGGTGGGGCTCGGCGACAAGAAGGACACCTACCCGACGCAGCTGTCCGGCGGCCAGCAGCAGCGGGTCGCCATCGCCCGGGCGCTGGCGATGGAACCGAAGCTGATGCTCTTCGACGAGCCCACCTCGGCGCTCGACCCGGAACTCGTCGGTGAGGTGCTCGACGTGATGCGCGACCTCGCCGAGTCCGGCATGACGATGATCGTCGTCACCCACGAGATGGGCTTCGCCCGCGAGGTCGGCGACTCGCTGGTGTTCATGGACGACGGCGTGGTCGTGGAGTCCGGCAACCCGCGTGACGTGCTGGGCAACCCGCAGCACGAGCGGACGAAGGGCTTTCTCTCGAAGGTGCTCTGAGCGGGGCGCCCTGACCAAGGGTGCTCCGAGCGGGGGCGCTCCGAAGCGCGGCGCGGTCGGCGCGCGGCTCGTGTGACGCAGGAAGGGGCGGGACCCGGCGAGTGGCCGGGCTCCCGCCCCTTC
>NZ_BAAHCA010000099.1:0-9744 GCF_054776295.1 Streptomyces sparsus | reverse complement strand
AGCGGGGCGAGGCCGCCGTGGCGGCGTTCGCCCGGGCCCGGGTCGAGGCCCAGACGGAGCGCTACCGCGAACGTCTGGCCGACGTGGCCCCCGAGGACCGCACCCGCGCACTGGCCGAGGCGCTCACCGAGGACGGGTACGCTGCCACTGCGCGCGGCGCGCCTGCTTCGACCGGCGAGCAGCTCTGCCAGCACCACTGCCCGGTGGCGCACACCGCAGAACAGTTCCCGCAACTGTGCGAGGCGGAGACCGAGGTCTTCTCCCGCCTGCTGGGAACCCACGTGCAGCGGCTGGCCACCATCGCCCACGGCGACGGGGTGTGCACGACCTTCGTGCCACGCGGCCCCGCGGAGACCACCGAAGAGACCACCACAGCATCCGCAAGTACAGCCGGGAGGAACCCCGCATGACTCTCCCCACGGAGACCGCCCACCCCGAGCTCGAGGGCCTGGGTACGTACGAGTACGGCTGGGCCGACTCGGACTCGGCCGGCGCAGCCGCCAAGCGCGGCCTCTCGGAGGAGGTCGTGCGTGACATCTCGGGCAAGAAGTCCGAGCCGGAGTGGATGCTGAAGCTCCGCCTCAAGGGCCTCAAGCTGTTCGAGAAGAAGCCCATGCCGAACTGGGGTTCCGACCTCTCCGGCATCGACTTCGACAACATCAAGTACTTCGTGCGGTCCACCGAGAAGCAGGCGCAGTCCTGGGAGGACCTGCCGGAGGACATCAAGAACACCTACGACAAGCTGGGCATCCCGGAGGCCGAGAAGCAGCGCCTCGTCGCCGGTGTCGCCGCCCAGTACGAGTCCGAGGTCGTCTACCACCAGATCCGCGAGGACCTGGAGCAGCAGGGTGTGCTCTTCCTGGACACCGACACCGCGCTGCGTGAGCACCCGGAGATCTTCCAGGAGTACTTCGGCACCGTCATCCCCGCCGGTGACAACAAGTTCTCCGCGCTGAACACCGCGGTGTGGTCCGGCGGCTCCTTCATCTACGTGCCGCCGGGCGTGCACGTCGACATCCCGCTGCAGGCCTACTTCCGGATCAACACCGAGAACATGGGCCAGTTCGAGCGCACGCTGATCATCGTCGACGAGAACGCCTACGTGCACTACGTCGAGGGCTGCACCGCGCCGATCTACGACTCGGACTCGCTGCACTCGGCCGTCGTGGAGATCATCGTGAAGAAGGGCGGCCGCTGCCGCTACACGACGATCCAGAACTGGTCGAACAACGTCTACAACCTGGTCACCAAGCGGGCCGTGGCCTACGAGGGCGCGACCATGGAGTGGGTCGACGGCAACATCGGCTCCAAGGTCACCATGAAGTACCCGGCCGTGTACCTGATGGGCGAGCACGCGAAGGGCGAGACCCTCTCGGTCGCCTTCGCGGGTGAAGGGCAGCACCAGGACGCGGGCGCCAAGATGGTGCACATGGCGCCGAACACCTCCTCCAACATCGTCTCCAAGTCGGTGGCCCGGGGCGGCGGCCGTACCTCCTACCGCGGTCTGATCGAGATCGGCGAGGGCGCGCACGGCTCCAAGTCCAACGTGCTGTGCGACGCGCTGCTGGTCGACACCGTCTCGCGTTCGGACACCTACCCGTACGTGGACGTCCGCGAGGACGACGTCACGATGGGCCACGAGGCGACGGTCTCCAAGGTCAGCGACGACCAGCTGTTCTACCTGATGAGCCGCGGCATGGCCGAGGACGAGGCGATGGCCATGATCGTCCGCGGCTTCGTCGAGCCGATCGCCAAGGAACTGCCCATGGAGTACGCGCTCGAGCTGAACCGGCTGATCGAGCTGCAGATGGAGGGATCGGTCGGCTGACGCCGTCCGCCCTTCCGCCGCTGCGACCCCGACCCACGAGAGAGAGCACGACGACAGCCATGGCTGAGGCCCAGAACATCCCGGCGGGTGCCACCACCTCCGGTTCCATCGCGGTGGCCGCCGAGTCGACCGTCGCCACCCGGATGAGTGCGGCGCCGTCCTTCGACGTCGCCGACTTCCCGGTGCCGCACGGCCGCGAGGAGGAGTGGCGGTTCACTCCGCTGGACCGGCTCAAGGGCCTGCACGACGGCACCGCCGAGGCGTCCGGCACGCTCAAGGTGGAGATCTCCGCGCCCGACGCGGTGACGGTCGAGACGGTGGGCCGGGACGACGCCCGCCTCGGCCGGGCCGGCAAGCCCGTCGACCGGGTGGCCGCGCAGGCGTTCAGCGCCTTCGAGAAGGCCACGGTCGTCTCGGTGCCGGCCGAGGCCGTGCTGTCCGAGCCGATCCGGGTCGGCCTGCACGGCGAGGGCGGCGTCACCTACGGGCACACCGTGTTCGAGCTGGGCGCCTTCGCCGAGGCCGTGCTCGTCCTCGACCACACCGGCGACGCGGTCCGCGCCGCCAACGTCGAGTTCGTGCTCGGCGACGGGGCCAAGCTCACCGTCGTGTCCGTGCAGGACTGGGACGACGACGCCGTGCACTGCTCCCAGCACAACGCGCTGGTCGGCCGGGACGCCAGCTTCAAGTCCGTGGTCGTCACCTTCGGCGGCGACCTGGTGCGGCTGCACCCGCGGGTCAACTACGCCGGCCCCGGCGGTGAGGCCGAGCTGTACGGCCTCTACTTCACCGACGCCGGGCAGCACCAGGAGCACCGCCTCATGGTGGACCACGACAGCCCGCAGTGCCGCAGCAACGTCGCCTACAAGGGCGCCCTCCAGGGCGACGACGCGCACGCGGTCTGGATCGGCGACGTGCTCATCCGCAAGGCCGCCGAGGGCACCGACAGCTACGAGCTCAACCGCAACCTGGTGCTCACCGACGGCGCGCGGGTCGACTCGGTGCCCAACCTGGAGATCGAGACCGGGGAGATCGCCGGTGCCGGCCACGCCTCGGCGACCGGCCGGTTCGAGGACGCGCAGCTGTTCTACCTGATGTCGCGCGGTATCCCCGCGGACGAGGCCCGCCGACTGGTGGTGCGCGGCTTCTTCGCCGAGCTGGTCCAGCAGATCGGCCTGCCGGACGTGCAGGAGCGCCTGCTGGCCCGCATCGACGCCGAGCTGGAAGCGTCCGTGGCATGAGTGAGTTCGTCCGCGTCGCGCGGCTCGCGGAGCTGGAGACCGACACCCCCAAGCGGGTGGAGGTCGACGGCGTCCCCGTCTCGCTGGTGCGTACCGAGGGTGAGGTGTTCGCGATCAACGACATCTGCTCGCACGCGAACGTCTCACTCTCCGAGGGCGAGGTCGAGGACTGCGCGATCGAGTGCTGGCTGCACGGCTCCAGCTTCGACCTGCGCACCGGCAAGCCGTCCGGCCTGCCCGCGACCCGCCCGGTGCCCGTATATCCCGTAAAGATCGAAGGAGACGGCCCCGAAGCGGCTGTGCTCGTCTCCGTCACCCAGGAGTCCTGAAGCCCCATGGCAACCCTTGAGATCCACGACCTGCACGTCACCGTCGAGGCCGAGAACGGCCCCGAAGAGATCCTGCGGGGTGTCGACCTGACCGTGAAGCAGGGTGAGACGCACGCCATCATGGGCCCGAACGGCTCCGGCAAGTCCACCCTCGCCTACTCGCTGGCCGGCCACCCCAAGTACACCGTCACCGGCGGCACCGTCACCCTCGACGGCGAGAACGTGCTGGAGATGTCCGTCGACGAGCGCGCCCGGGCGGGCCTGTTCCTCGCGATGCAGTACCCGGTCGAGGTGCCCGGCGTCTCGGTGTCCAACTTCCTGCGCACCGCCGCCACCGCCACCCGCGGTGAGGCCCCCAAGCTCCGCACCTGGGTGAAGGAGGTCAAGGAGGCCATGCAGCGTCTCCACATCGACCCGGCCTTCGCCGAGCGGAACGTCAACGAGGGCTTCTCCGGTGGTGAGAAGAAGCGCCACGAGATCCTTCAGCTGGAGCTGCTCAGGCCCAAGGTCGCGGTGCTCGACGAGACGGACTCCGGTCTGGACGTCGACGCGCTGCGTGTGGTGTCCGAGGGTGTGAACCGGGTCCGCGAGTCGGGTGAGGTCGGCACGCTGCTGATCACGCACTACACGCGCATCCTGCGCTACATCAAGCCCGACCACGTGCACGTGTTCGCGAAGGGGCGCATCGTCGAGTCCGGTGGGCCGGAGCTCGCCGACAAGCTCGAGGCCGAGGGCTACGAGCAGTACACCGGACTCGGCACCGCCGGTACGCCCGGTGCGTGACGCGCTGCCGGCCTCCGGGCCGGTCGCGGGTGCGCTGCCCGTGTCGCGTCGCGGCACGGGCCGAGAGACGAACGGAGAAGTGGGAGCGTGACACAGCTGCCGGGCCTGCTCGACACCGAGGCGATCCGCAAGGACTTCCCGATCCTGGACCGCGTGGTCCACGACGGGCAGAAGATCGTGTACCTGGACAACGCGGCGACGTCGCAGAAACCGCGCCAGGTGCTCGACGCGCTGAACGCCTACTACGAGCGGCACAACGCCAACGTGCACCGCGGTGTGCACGTGCTCGCCGAGGAGGCCACGGCGCTGTACGAGGGTGCGCGGGACAAGGTCGCCGCCTTCATCAACGCGCCGAGCCGCGACGAGGTCATCTTCACGAAGAACGCCTCCGAGTCGCTCAACCTGGTCGCCAACATGCTCGGCTGGGCCGACGAGCCCTACCGGGTGGACCAGGACACCGAGATCGTCATCACGGAGATGGAGCACCACTCCAACATCGTGCCGTGGCAGCTGCTCTCGCAGCGCACCGGCGCGAAGCTGAAGTGGTTCGGCCTCACCGACGAGGGCCGGCTCGACCTGTCGGCCGTCGACGAGGTCATCACCGAACGCACCAAGATCGTCTCCTTCACGCTGGTGTCCAACATCATGGGCACGCTCAACCCGGTGGAGGCGATCGTCCGCCGGGCCCAGGAGGTGGGGGCGCTCGTCCTGATCGACGCGTCGCAGGCCGCCCCGCACATGGTGTTGGACGTGCAGGCGCTCCAGGCGGACTTCGTGGCCTTCACCGGGCACAAGATGTGCGGCCCGACCGGCATCGGCGTGCTGTGGGGCCGCCAGGAGCTGCTGGAGGACCTGCCGCCGTTCCTGGGCGGCGGAGAGATGATCGAGACGGTCTCGATGCACTCCTCCACCTACGCGCCCGCGCCGTACAAGTTCGAGGCCGGCACCCCGCCGATCGCGCAGGCGGTCGGGCTGGGCGCGGCCGTGGACTACCTCTCCTCCATAGGGATGGAGCGGATCGCGGCACACGAGCACGCCCTCACCGAGTACGCCGTCCGCCGGCTCCAGGAGGTGCCGGACCTGCGCATCATCGGTCCCACCTCCGCCGAGGACCGGGGCGCGGCGATCTCCTTCGTGCTGGGTGACATCCACCCGCACGACGTGGGCCAGGTACTCGACGAGCAGGGCATCGCGGTGCGGGTGGGCCACCACTGCGCACGGCCGGTGTGCCTGCGGTACGGAATTCCTGCGACCACGCGAGCGTCGTTCTATCTGTACTCCACGCCGGCCGAGGTCGACGCCCTTGTCGACGGGCTGGAGCACGTACGGAACTTCTTCGGATGAGGGTGGTCTGACCCGTGAAGCTGGACTCGATGTACCAGGAAGTGATCCTGGACCACTACAAGCACCCGCACGGGCGCGGGCTGCGCGACGGCGACGCCGAGGTGCACCACGTCAACCCCACGTGCGGTGACGAGATCACGCTGCGGGTGCGCTACGACGGTGACACGATCGCCGACGTCAGCTACGAGGGCCAGGGCTGCTCCATCAGCCAGGCGAGCGCCTCGGTCCTCAACGAGCTGCTGGTCGGCAAGGAGCTGGCACGCGCCACCCGCATCCAGGAGACGTTCCTGGAGCTCATGCAGTCCCGGGGGCAGCTCACCCCGGACGACGCCATGGAGGACGTGCTGGAGGACGCCGTCGCCTTCGCCGGGGTCTCCAAGTACCCGGCGCGGGTGAAGTGTGCTCTGCTGAGCTGGATGGCATGGAAGGACGCCACCGCCCAGGCGCTGGGCGATGCCGCGCTGAAGGAGAAGGCATGACCGAGACCACGACCAAGCCGGCGAGCGAGGAAGAGGTCCGCGAGGCCCTCTACGACGTAGTCGACCCGGAGCTGGGCATCGACGTCGTCAACCTCGGGCTCATCTACGGCATCCACGTCGACGACTCCAACGTGGCGACCCTGGACATGACGCTGACCTCGGCGGCCTGTCCGCTGACGGACGTCATCGAGGACCAGGCCAAGTCGGCCACCGAGGGCATCGTCAACGAGTTGAAGATCAACTGGGTCTGGATGCCGCCGTGGGGTCCCGACAAGATCACCGACGACGGCCGGGACCAGCTGCGCGCCCTCGGTTTCAACGTCTGAGCGTTCCGTTCCGGTGTCGCGGCGGGTCTCCGGCCCGCGGCGGTCGCCGGCCGCCGAAAGCACCGCAACGCCCTCCGCCGGGGCGCTGCGGTGCTTTTGTGTGTCCGGGCCGTGACCTATCCGCCCCGCGACGCGTTGTTCCGGGCATGAAGAAGCGAAGCATGGCCGCCGTTGCCTCCCTCGCCGCCGGTGTGGTGGCCTCGCTGGTGGCCCCGGCCCCCGGTGGCCACGACGACACCCCCGCCGGTGCGGCTCCCGCGCCGATCAGCCTGCCCGACCTGGCCGACGTCACGGAGCTGGTGCCCCCGACCGACGAGTTGGGCGGCGGCGCCGCACTGCCGGGCGTCTGAGGTACCCGCGCCCGCCCCTTCCCTCGTTAGCCCTCCCCTCCTGGAGCGGCTCCGGCACCCCCCGGCCGGAGCCGCTCCCGCCGTTGTGGGGCGTCCGCGGCCCGCCGCATCGTCCGCGGACCCTGGCATGTGTACGGCTGTACATAACTGTCGAGTCATGTGTACGCTTGTACATATGGTCTACCTCATGCTCGCCAGCGCCATCTTCGCCGAGGTCCTGGCGACCACGTCGATGAAGTACAGCGACGGCTTCACCCGACTGTGGCCCTCGCTGGGGACGGCCGTCGGCTACCTCATCGCCTTCTACCTGCTGGCCCAGACCCTCAGGACGATGTCCGTGGGCACCGCCTACGCCATCTGGTCGGGCGCGGGCACCGCCGCCGTCGCGGTGATCGGCATGGCCTTCATCGGAGAAGCGGTGACCGCCGCCAAGATCAGCGGACTGCTGCTGGTCATCGCCGGCGTGGTGATGCTCAACCTGGACGGCGCGCACTGATGGCCCGTCGCCACGACCCCGAGCGCCGCCAGCGCATCATCGACGCCGCGATCCGCGTGGTCGCCAGGGACGGCATCGCCGGCCTCGGCCACCGCGCGGTGGCCGCCGAGGCGGACGTGCCGCTCGGCTCCACCACCTACCACTTCGCCGAACTCGACGACCTGCTCGTCGCCGCGCTGAGCCAGGCCAACGAAGCCTGGCTGGCCGACCTCAGGCAGTGGGAGAAGGAACTGCCCCCCGACGCGGACTTCGCGGACGAGCTGGCCCGCCTCATCGAGCACAACCTGACGGCCGAGCGGACCCGCGCGTCATTGGAGTACGAGCTGTACCTCGCCGCGGTCCGCCACGAGCGGGTGCGGCCCATCGCGGCGGAGTGTCTGGACGAGCTGACCGAGCTGCTGCGCCGGCGCACCCCGGACGACACCACGGCCCGGGCGCTCACCGCCCTCATCGACGGACTGATGCTCCAGTCCCTGCTCACCGGCCGCAGCTGCGACCGCCACGAGACCGGCCCCCTGATCACCCGCCTCATCGGCTGACCGGCCGTCCCCGGCCGGTGACGCCCCACGCCCGGGCGGCGGCGTGCGAGATCGGCACCGTCCGCTCCTCCGGCACGTACGGACCGGCGGCGGAGACCGGGCGGCGGCCCGCGGTGAGACCGGTTCGCGTCGGCCCGGCACCTGCGGTTAGGTTTTCGCCATGACCGATGCAGCCACCACCCGTACCACCGGCGCTGTCGCCGCCGGCCTCGCCACCGTCGCCGCCGACGGCACCGTTCTCGACACCTGGTTCCCCGCGCCCGAGTTGACCGCCGACGCCGGTCCGGCCGGCACCGAGCGACTCACCGCCGACCAGGCCGCGCAGCTGCTCGGCGAGGCGGTGCCGCAGGCGCTGGGCCCCGACCCGCTGCGCGGGGTGGAGACGGTGGCCGTCCGCACCACCATCGCCTCCCTCGACGACAAGCCGCTGGACGCGCACGACGCCTACCTGCGACTCCACCTCCTCAGCCACCGCCTGGTCCAGCCGCACGGCCAGAACCTGGACGGTCTGTTCGGCCTGCTCGCCAACGTCGCCTGGACCACGCTGGGCCCGGTCCCGGTCGACCGCCTGGAGCAGACCCGCCTGGCCGCCCGGGCGGCGGGCCGGCACCTCGCCGTGACCAGCGTCGACAAGTTCCCCAGGATGACCGACTACGTGGCGCCCAAGGGCGTGCGCATCGGCGACGCCGACCGGGTCCGCCTGGGCGCGCACCTCGCCGAGGGCACCACGGTCATGCACGAGGGCTTCGTGAACTTCAACGCCGGCACACTGGGCACCTCGATGGTCGAGGGCCGCATCAGCGCCGGGGTCGTCGTCGGTGACGGGTCCGACATCGGCGGCGGCGCGTCGATCATGGGCACCCTCTCCGGCGGCGGCAAGCAGACCGTCTCCATCGGGGAGCGCTGCCTGCTCGGCGCGGAGGCCGGCATCGGCATCTCGCTCGGTGACGACTGCATCGTCGAGGCCGGGCTCTACGTGACGGCCGGCACCCGCGTCACCCTGCCCGACGGAAAGATCGTCAAGGCCGCTGAGCTCTCCGGCGCCGGCAACCTGCTGTTCCGCCGCAACTCCACCAGCGGCACCGTGGAGGCGCTGCCGCGCACCGGTTCCTGGGGTGGCCTCAACGACGCGCTGCACAGCAACAACTGAGGCGAGAGGGGCAGCCGCGGCGGCCGTCCCCGGCGGCGGGCAGGCCCGTATCGGCAATCGGTGCGGGCCTGTCGGCGCCGCCCGCTAGGCTGGCCCACATGAGTGATCTTGTGGCCGGCCTGCGGTACTTCGGGCGGGGGCAGCGCTGGGTCGTCCGGCACGGCCGCTGGTACGGCTTCGGGCTGCTGCCCGCCGCGATAGCCCTGGTCCTGTACATCGCCGTGCTGGTACTGCTCGGCATGCAGGCCCAGGAGATCGCGCAGTGGGCCACGCCCTTCGCCGACACCTGGTCCGACGGCTGGCAGACGTCGCTGCGCACGCTCTTCGCGGTGCTGCTCTTCGCCGCCGCGCTGCTTGTCGCGGTGCTCACCTTCACCGCGGTCACGCTGCTCATCGGCGACCCCTTCTACGAGTCGCTGTCGGAGCAGGTCGAGCGGACCGAGGGCGGGGCGCCCGAGGGCGTGGACCGGCCGCTCTGGCAGGAGTTGTGGATCTCGCTCCGCGACAGCGTCTACGTGTTGTCGCGGGCGCTGGTGTTCGTCGTCCCGCTCTTCCTGCTCGGATTCGTGCCGCTCGTCGGCCAGACGATCGTGCCGGCGCTCGGGTTCGCGGTGTCCGGCTTCTTCCTCACGCTGGAACTGACCTCAGTGGCGTTGCAGCGCAGGGACGTGCCGGTGCGCGAGCGGCTCGCCCTGCTGCGCCGCCGCAAGGCACTGGCGCTCGGGTTCGGCGTGCCCCTGGTGCTGCTGTTCCTGGTGCCGTTCGTCGCGGTGTTCCTGATGCCCGGCGCCGTGGCCGGGGCGACGCTGCTGGTGCGGGACCTCACGGGCCGGCAGCCCACGCCCGCAGGCCCGCATCCGCAGGAGGAGCCCGCCGCCT
>NZ_BAAHCA010000098.1:4733-9813 GCF_054776295.1 Streptomyces sparsus | reverse complement strand
GGGCGCAGGGCGGCGGCACGGCAGCAGCCCCTGGCCCGGGGCCAGGGGCTGCGAGGCGTTCGACGGCCGATCCGCGCGACCGCGGTGGCGGGGTCTGCGACCGTGTGTCCGCCGACGATCACCCGTGCGGGACGCGCGACCCCGGGACTACGGCAGGTTCCTCGCCATGACGATGCGCTGGATCTGGTTGGTGCCCTCGTAGATCTGCGTGATCTTCGCGTCGCGCATCATGCGCTCGACCGGGTAGTCACGGGTGAAGCCGTAACCGCCGAGCAGCTGGACGGCGTCGGTGGTGATCTCCATCGCGGCGTCCGAGGCGTAGCACTTGGCCGCCGCGCCGAAGAAGGTGATGTCCTCCTTGGCGCCGCCCAGCGACACCCGCTCGGACTTGGCCGCCGCCGCGTAGGTCAGCTGGCGGGCGGCCTCGAGCTTCATCGCCATGTCGGCGAGCATGAACTGCACGCCCTGGAAGTCGCCGATGGGCTTGCCGAACTGCTTGCGCTCGGTGACGTAGCCCTTGGCGTAGTCCAGCGCGCCCTGCGCGATGCCGAGCGCCTGGGCGGCGATGGTGATGCGGGTGTGGTCCAGGGTCTGCATCGCGGTGGCGAAGCCGGTGCCCTCGGCGCCGATGATGCGGTCGGCCGGGATGCGGACGTTGTCGAGGTAGACCTCGCGGGTGGGAGAGCCCTTGATGCCGAGCTTCTTCTCCGGCGCGCCGAAGGAGACGCCCTCGTCGTCCTTCTCCACCACGAAGGCGCTGATGCCCTTGGTGCGCTTCTCGGGATCGGTGACCGCCATCACCGTGTAGTAGTCCGACACGCCCGCGTTGGTGATCCAGCGCTTGACGCCGTTGAGCACCCAGAAGTCGCCGTCGCGTACCGCGCGGGTCTTCATGCCGCCCGCGTCCGAGCCGGCGTCCGGCTCGCTCAGGCAGTAGGAGAACATCGCGTCGCCCTTCGCCATCGGCGACAGGTACTTCTTCTTCAGCTCCTCGGAGCCGGAGAGGATCACCGGCAGCGAGCCCAGCTTGTTGACCGCGGGGATCAGGGAGGAGGAGGCGCAGACGCGGGCCACCTCCTCGATGACGATGCAGGTGGCGAGGGCGTCGGCCCCGGCGCCGCCGTAGGCCTCGGGCACGTGCACGGCGTGCAGGTCGTTGGCGACCAGCGCCTTGAGGGCCTCCTCCGGGAAGCGGGCCTCCTCGTCCACCTCGGCGGCGTGCGGCGCGATCTTGGCCTCGGCGAGCGAGCGCACCGAGTCCCTGAGCATGTCGTGCTCGTCGGACGGCCGGTACAGGTCGAATTCTGCGGCTCCCGCCACGGTGTCTCACTCCCCAGAAGAGTTCCGTTGCTAACTACCGTTAAGTAACCCTGATTCTAGGCCGCCGGGCCCGTTCCCGGGTACGTGAGTTTGCCGACAACCGTCCCGTCCCGCGCCCGGCCGGCCCGGCTATGCTGCGCGGGCAGCGACCGCTCACGTTCCAGGAGTACCCCCCATGGCACCCAAGATCACAGTGATCGGCACCGGATACCTCGGTGCGACCCACGCGGCAGCCATGGCCGAGCTGGGGTTCGAGGTGCTCGGGCTGGACGTGGTGCCGGAGAAGGTCGAGATGCTCTCCCGCGGAGAGGTCCCGATGTACGAGCCGGGGCTGGAGGAGCTGCTGGCCCAGCACGTCGCCGGTATGGCGGGTGCCAGCGGCCGGCTGCGGTTCACCACCTCCTACGCGGAGGTGGCCGAGTTCGGCGACGTGCACTTCATCTGCGTGAACACCCCGCAGCGGCACGGCGAGTACGCCTGCGACATGAGCCACGTGGACGCCGCCGTCGAGTCGCTGGCCCCGCTGCTGACCCGGCCGGCACTGGTCGTCGGCAAGTCCACCGTGCCGGTGGGCAGCGCCGACCGGCTGGCCGCCCGCCTGGCGGAGCTGGCCCCGGTGGGCGAGGAGGCCGAGCTGGCCTGGAACCCGGAGTTCCTCCGGGAGGGCTTCGCGGTGCAGGACACCCTGCACCCGGACCGCATCGTGGCCGGCGTGCGTTCCGACCACGCCGAGCACCTGCTGCGCGAGGTGTACGCCGGCCCGCTCGCCGAGGGCTCACCCTTCGTCGTCACCGACTTCCCGACAGCCGAACTGGTCAAGACGGCCGCGAACTCCTTCCTGGCCACCAAGATCTCCTTCATCAACGCCATGGCCGAGGTCTGCGAGGCCGCCGACGGCGACGTGGTGAAGCTGGCCGAGGCGATCGGCCATGACGACCGGATCGGCCGCAAGTTCCTGCGGGCCGGCATCGGGTTCGGCGGCGGCTGCCTGCCCAAGGACATCCGCGCCTTCATGGCCCGGGCGGGTGAGCTGGGCGCCGACCAGGCGCTGACCTTCCTGCGCGAGGTCGACTCGATCAACATGCGACGCCGCGGCCACATGGTCGAGCTGACCCGCGACGCGGTCGGCGGTGCCCTGCTCGGCAAGCGCATCGCGGTGCTCGGTGCCACCTTCAAGCCGGACTCCGACGACGTCCGCGACTCGCCGGCGCTCAACGTGGCCGGTCAGCTGCACCTCCAGGGCGCGCAGGTCACCGTGTACGACCCCAAGGGCAACCGCAACGCCCAGGCACTCTTCCCCACCCTGGGCTACGCGCAGAGCGCGCTCGACGCGGTGCGCGGCGCGGACGTGGTGCTGCACCTCACCGAGTGGCGCGAGTTCCGCGAGCTGGACCCCGAACTGCTCGGCGAAGCCGTCTCGGTGCGACACGTCCTGGACGGCCGCAACGCGCTCGACCCGCAGCTGTGGCGTAAGGCAGGCTGGACGTTCCGGGCCCTGGGACGGCCGACCGCCTGACCGGGGCCGTACGACGTCGAAGGGGAAACGTCATGGCCACCGTCACGATGGGCGTCACCGTCCTGGACTGCCCGGATCCGCGGGCGCTCGCCGGTTTCTACGGCGCGGTCCTCGGCTGGGAGCTGACCGAGGCGCCCTTCGGGTCCGACCTGGACGAGTGGGCGGAGCTGCGCGGGCCGGGGGGCCGCGGCCTCGCCTTCCAGCGTTCCGAGGGCCACCAGCCGCCCGTCTGGCCCTCCACCGACCGCCCGCAGCAGATGCACCTCGACTTCGACGTGCCGCGCGAGCAGATGGACGAGGCCGAGCAGCAGGTGCTCTCCCTGGGGGCGAAGCTGCTGGAGGGGGACGACGGCGGCAAGCGCGACTTCCGCGTCTACGCCGACCCGGCCGGGCACCCGTTCTGCCTCTGCGTCGCCCCCTGACCCGAGCCGGACCGCCAGGCTCACCCGTCCTCCCTGACCCCGAGAACCCGACCGGCCCGGCCTTCGACCTGCCCGACGGCGCGTGCGACGCGTGCGGGGCGGGCGTCAGGGCCGGGAACCTCGGCGTCGTCCGGCGGCCCGGTTCGCCGGCGGCCCCGCCCGGGGGCGGGGTTCCCCGAACGGTCGCATTCCCCGCCCCCGGCGCTGGCCCCCGCTACGCTGACCCCGCGGATCACGGCGTGCCGTTCGGCGGCGTCGTGCTCCAGCGGCCGGTGGGGGCTCGGAACAGCGCAGGCACTCAAGTGAGCCAAGGAGTACGCACCATGAACGCGACCGCACAGATCGGCGTCACCGGACTCGCGGTGATGGGCCGGAACCTCGCCCGCAACTTCGCCCGGAACGGCTACACCGTCGCCCTGCACAACCGGACCGCGGGCAGGACCCGTGCGCTGGTCGAGGAGTTCGGGCACGAGGGCCGGTTCGTGCCCGCCGAGACCGCCGCCGAGTTCGTCGCGGCCCTGGAGCGCCCCCGGCGCCTGATGGTGATGGTCAAGGCCGGCGAGCCGACCGACGCCGTCATCGAGGAGTTCGCGCCGCTGCTCGACCGGGGCGACATGATCATCGACGGCGGCAACGCCCACTTCGCCGACACCCGGCGCCGGGAACGGACCCTGCGCGAGCGCGGCATCCACTTCGTCGGGGCGGGCGTCTCCGGCGGTGAGGAGGGGGCGCTGCACGGCCCGTCGATCATGCCGGGCGGCTCCGCCGAGTCCTACGCGGCGCTCGGGCCGATGCTGGAGGCGGTCAGCGCCAAGGTCGACGGCGACCCGTGCTGCACCCACATCGGCGCCGACGGTTCCGGGCACTTCGTCAAGATGGTGCACAACGGCATCGAGTACGCCGACATGCAGCTGATCGCGGAGGCCTACGACCTGCTCCGCAACGTCGCCGGTTACGAGCCGCCGCGGATCGCCGACATCTTCCGCACCTGGAACACCGGCCGTCTCGACTCGTACCTGATCGAGATCACCGCCGAGGTGCTCGCCCACACCGACGCGGCGACCGGCCGCCCCTTCGTGGACGTCGTCGCCGACCAGGCCGAGCAGAAGGGCACCGGCCGCTGGACCGTGCAGACGGCGCTGGACCTCGGTTCGCCCGTCTCCGCCATCGCCCAGGCGGTGTTCGCCCGGTCGTCCTCCGGCCAGACCGGCCTGCGCGGCGCCTACGCGGGGCTGCCAGGGGCCGCCCCGGAGCCGATGGACGAGGCGGCGGCCGAGCGCTTCACCGACCAGGTCGAGCAGGCGCTCTACGCCTCCAAGGTCATCGCCTACGACCAGGGGTGGAAGATGATGACGGACGCCGCGGCCGAGTACGGCTGGGACCTCGACCTCGGGGCCGTCGCCCGGATCTGGCGCGGTGGCTGCATCGTCCGCGCCGCCTTCCTGGACCGGATCCGCGCCGCCTACGCGGCCACCCCGGACCTGGCGAGCCTGCTCTCCGACAAGGTGTTCGCCGAGGAGATGGGCGGCGCCCAGGACGGCTGGCGCGAGGTGGTCGCCACCGCGGCCCGGCAAGGTGTGCCGGCACCGGCCTTCTCCGCCGCGCTGGGCGCCTACGACACGCTGCGGGCCGCCCGCCTGCCCGCCGCCCTCACCCAGGGGCAGCGCGACTACTTCGGCGCCCACACCTACCGGCGCACCGACCGCGAGGGCGGTTTCCACACCCTGTGGGCCGAGCCGGACCGCCCCGAGACGACCGTCTGACCCACCGGTCCTGGCGGGGTGTGCCCGGGCGGCACGTCGCGCAGCACGCGGCCCCGGGG
>NZ_BAAHCA010000098.1:0-4631 GCF_054776295.1 Streptomyces sparsus | reverse complement strand
CCGCTCCCGGTGCCGGGAGCGGCGGGGCCGCGTGCGTGACCCGTGGTCAGTTCGGTTCGACGGTGACCTTCTCGTCGTTCTTCAGCTCGTTCATCAGCTGCTTCACCTTGGGCATGTCCCACTTCAGGGCGCTCTGGCCGCCCGGTGCGACGAACGGGCCGGAGACCGGCATGTTCATCTGCACGCCGTCGCCGCCGGAGAGGCCCTTCATCGCCCAGAACATCGACATCAGGTCGAACAGGCTCATGTCCTCGTCGACGATGAGCGAGTCCAGGCCGGCGCCGATCGTCGGGTAGAGCTTGAACGGGTTCAGCACGGTCGCGGGGGTGGCGCTCTCGTTGGCGAGCGCGGCGAGGAACTTCTGCTGGTTCTTCGTCCGGCCCAGGTCACCGCCCTCGGCGTTGTAGCGGTTGCGGACGAAGGCCAGCGACTGGGCGCCGTCCAGGTCGTGGCAGCCCTTGGCGAAGTCCGCGCCGGAGTTCTTGTCCTTGACCGCCTTGTCGAAGCACATCTCGACACCGCCGAGCGCGTCGACCAGGTTGGCGAAGCCGCCGAAGCCGATCTCCGCGTAGTGGTCGATCTTCAGGCCGGTGTTGAACTCCACCGTCCGCACGAGCAGCTCCGGCCCCTCGATGGAGAACGCGGCGTTCAGCTTCTGCTGCTGGGCGGGGATGCGCTTGCCGGACGAGGAGCCGGTGAACTCGGGGATCGTCACCCAGGAGTCCCGCGGCAGGCTGATCATGGAGTTGCCGTTGCTGCCGACGTGCAGCAGCATCATCGAGTCGGTGCGCTTGCCGTCGGTCGAACCGGTGCGCAGCCGCTTCTGGTCCTCGGCGCTGAGCCCCTCGCGGCTGTCCGAGCCGACGATGAGGTAGTTGGTCCCCTCACCGCCCCCGGGACGGTCCTCGACCTTGCTGAGGTCCACCTCGCGGCGCATCTTGGAGTCGGCCCAGAAGTAGGTGCCGATGGTGGTGACGAGCAGCACGAGGACCAGCGTGATCGCGCCGACCTTGATGCGGCGTCCCCAGTTCGGCGGACCGCCGGCCGGTGACCCGCCGCGGCGGCCCCCGCCGCCGTAGACCTGGCCGGTGTTGTAGCCGCCCTGGCCCGGCCCGTACCCGCCGTCGTGGCCGCCGGGGCCGGCGTCGTAGCCGCCCTGGCCGTAGCCGCCGCGCGACTGCGGGGGGACGGACGCCTCCCCGGAGCGCACGGTCCGCATGACCCGGGCACTCTCCGGGCGCGGAGCTCCGGCACCCTGTCCATAGCGGTTGCCGCCTCGGCGCTCACCGCTGCCGCGGTCGCCGGACCATCCCTCGGGCCAGTCAGTCATGAACGGAAGTGTGCCTGCTGGGGAGGCTCCGTACACAGCGAAGGCGACAGATCGGGGCGGTGCTGTTGCAGAGCTGATGCAAATCGGGCCCGCTTAGGGTGGAGCTATGACCGACCTTGTCACGCCCGCCCAGGAAAGTGATCTCCCGGGCAAGCCCACCGCGGCCTCACGCACCACGCTGAGTCACATCATGACGCACAGCGACACCAACCTCCTCGGCACCGTGCACGGCGGGGTGATCATGAAGCTGGTGGACGACGCGGCCGGCGCCGTCGCCGGCCGGCACTCCGGCGGCCCGGCCGTCACCGCCTCCATGGACGAGATGGTCTTTCTGGAGCCCGTCCGGGTCGGTGACCTCGTCCACGTGAAGGCGCAGGTCAACTGGACCGGCCGGACGTCCATGGAGGTCGGGGTGCGGGTACTGGCCGAGCGGTGGAACGAGTCGACGCCCGCGACCCAGGTCGGCACCGCCTATCTCGTCTTCGCCGCCGTCGACAGTGAGGGCAAGCCCCGAGCGGTGCCGCCGGTGGTTCCGGAGACCGAGCGGGACCGGCGGCGCTACCAGGAGGCCCAGATCCGGCGCACCCACCGGCTGGCCAGGCGGCGGGCCATCAAGGAGCTGCGGGACCGGCGCATCGCGGAGGGCCTCGCGGACTGACCGCCCGGCGTGTCAGGTGCAGGTGACGTCGTCGCCCCTGACGGCCGGAACGCCGCCGATCAGGGCCGACGGGTCGGGTTCCGGTGCGGCCTCCCGCACCGGCTTGACCTTGCGGAAGTCCTTGCCCAGCGTCACCTTCATCAGCGGCCCCTGGCCCTCCACCTCCCGCAGCTCGGCGCCGTCGAGCGCCACCGAGAGGGAACGCGCCGACCTGTCCCAGCCCGGGTCGTGGGTGATCACCGTCTTCTCGACGTCCTGCTCCGGGGCGTTGCCGGGAATGCCGGTGGTGTCGAAGCCGGTGGCGCGCAGCTGCTCGTCGGCCCGGTGGCCCAGGCCCGGTGTGCCGGTGCCGTTGTCGACCTGGACCCGGATGTTCCGGGGTGCCACCTCCACCCCGGTCGCCTTGCGCTTCGGCTCGGCGGACGGCTCGCGGCGCTCCGGGGTGAGGGGCCGGTCCTCCCGCAGTGCGGCGAACAGGCGCTCGGACTTCTCCGGGTGCCACACCACCGTTTCCCCGACGCCGGGCACGTTGTGCCCGGCCTTGCCGATGGGCACGGTGGTGAACTCCGAGGAGGAGGGGGAGAAGCCGCGCATGGCCTGCCCCAGGGCCAGCATCTCCTCGGTGCCGAAGCCGTGGTCGGCGCGCACCGAGCTGAGCACCGCCGAGGCGACCTGCTGGAGGCGCACCGGGTTCATCAGCACTCCGCTGCTGGTCGCGCGGTCGATGACGGAGGCGACGAAGCGCTGCTGGCGCTGCATGCGGCCCAGGTCGGCGGCGCCGTCGACGTAGCGGGCGCGGACGTACTGGAGGGCCTCGCCGCCGTTGAGCCGGGTGGTACCGACGGGCAGGTCCAGTCCCGAGTAGCTGTCCTTGAGCGGCCGGACCGTGCAGACCTGCACCCCGCCGAGCGCGTCCACGGTGCGCATGAAGCTGGTGAAGTCCACCTCCAGGTAGTGGTGGACGTGCACGCCGGTCATCTTCTCGACGGTGCGCACGGTGAGTTCCGGTCCGCCGTGGGAGTAGGCGGCGTTGAGTTTCTGCGTGCTGGCGGCGTGCCGCTCGCCGCTCTCGTCGACGTGCGCCGGCAGCGTGGTGCGGGAGTCCCTGGGCAGGCTGACGACGCTCGCCCGGTCGGCGTTCTCCGACAGGTGGACGAGCATCATGGTGTCCGTGCAGCGGCACGGGTCGCCGCCGAGGTGGTACGCCCGCTTGTCCTCGTCCGTGATGTCGTCCCGGTTGTCGACCCCGACCACGAGGAAGTTGCGGCCCTTGCCCGCGTCGGGCCGGTCGGCGAGGTCCTTGAAGGGGTCCACCCGGTCGATGCGCGCCCCGACGCCGTCCATCATGGTGTGCCCGAAGCCGCTGACGGCCAGCACCACACCGGCGGTCAGGGCCGAGACGCGCAGGCCCCAGCGGGGGGAGCGGCGGATGGGCGGGCCGGGCCGGGATGGTGAGGGCAAGACAACACCTCTGCGACAGAAGGGGTGATACCGGATTTTCCTGTCACAATAGGTCCATACGATCAGCCGCCCTCGGTGCCGTGCGGAGGCTTCCCCCGTTCGCGGTAACGTTTCCGGGTGACCTCAGCAGCAGAGCCGCTCGACAGCGTTCCCGCCGTTTCGGTGATCATGCCGGTACTCAACGAGGAGCGCTACCTGCGCACCTCCGTCCGGCACATCCTGGAGCAGGACTACGCGGGCGAACTGGAAGTGGTGATCGCCCTCGGCCCGTCCACGGACGACACCGACCGGATCGCCGCCGAGCTGGTCGCCGAGACGGCCGGCGGCACCCGCCGGGTGCAGACGGTGCCCAACCCCACCGGACGCACACCCGCCGGTCTGAACGCGGCGATCAGCGCGTCCCGGCACCCGGTGGTGGTGCGGGTGGACGGCCACGGCATGCTCTCGCCCGGCTACATCACCACCGCCGTCCGCCTGCTGCGCGAGACGGACGCTGCCAACGTCGGCGGCATCATGCACGCCGAGGGCGAGAACGACTGGGAACGGGCCGTCGCCGCCGCCATGACCTCCCGGATCGGTGTCGGCAACGCGGCCTTCCACACCGGTGGTTCGGCCGGCGAGGCGGAGACCGTCTACCTCGGGGTCTTCCGCCGTGAGGTGCTGGAGCAACAGGGCGGATACAACGAGGAGTTCATCCGCGCCCAGGACTGGGAGCTGAACTACCGCATCCGCTCCGCGGGCGGCCGGATCTGGTTCTCGCCCGAGCTGCTGGTCTCCTACCGGCCCCGTCCGAGCGTGGCCGCGCTGGCCAAGCAGTACCGCAACTACGGGCGTTGGCGGCACGTGGTCGCCCGCTACCACGCCGGTTCGATCAACCCGCGCTACCTCGCGCCGCCCGCCGCGCTGCTCGCCATCGGCGCCGGTCTGGTCGGCGCGGTGCTCACCCCCTGGACCCTGGTGGTGCCCGGCGGTTACCTCGCCGCCATCACGCTGGGCTCGCTGCCCGCCGGCCGCGGGCTGCCGCCGGCCGCCCGGGCACGCATCCCCGTCGCGCTGGCCACCATGCACATGTCCTGGGGCTGGGGATACCTGACCAGCCCGCGCAAGCTGGCCCGGAAGGTCATCGCCAGCCGCCGCGAGCCGGTCGCCGGCTGAGAGCCCCTCGCAGGCGCCGTCACCGCA
>NZ_BAAHCA010000097.1:0-9869 GCF_054776295.1 Streptomyces sparsus | reverse complement strand
CGCCGCCCTCGGCGCCGCCCGCGACCCCGCGGCCCGCGGATGACGTGCGCCCGAGTGATCGGCGGGCGGCCTTCGCGCCTGCCCGGAGCGCGAGCAAGCGGTGGGGCGAGGACGCTCGTGGTTCCTCGCGGATACGAAAGCCGTTCGTTGACGGCGGCAGACGTGGGAGAGGTCATGGCAACAGTTACGGGAGCGTGACTCACCCGCTGGTTACCGGCGGTAAGTTACCGCTGGTAGCGTGCGCTCACCTGCATCGGAGCCCCCGAGGAGTGAGTCGTGAGCCGTAGGACCGCACGTACAAGTCCATCTTCCGGCGCGCCGCGTCCGGCCGTCCGACCCAGCCGTCGAAGGAGCGCGGGCGGCACCCGCATGATCACCGCCGCCGTCGTCGCGGCTGCATGCACGGGCATCCACGCCGCCCCCGTGAGCGCCGCCGACGCCGGGCCGGGACCCGTGGTGTCCCGAGGCGTGACCATGCCCGCGTTCTACAACCCGCCCGCCGAACTGCCCACCGCCAACGGCGAGGTCATCCGCACCGAACCCCTCCCTCTGGGGCTGAGCATTCCCGGCCTGGACGGCCGCCGGATGCCGGGCACCGCCACCCGGCTGATGTACAGGTCCACCGACTCCGCCGGACAGCCCGTCGCCGTGACCGGTGCCTACATCGAACCGTCGGCCCCCTGGAAGGGTGCCGGCCCGCGCCCACTGGTGGCCCTTGCCTCGGGCACGATGGGCCAGGGCGACCAGTGCGCGGCCTCGATGGCGTTGCAGTACCCACTGAACCTGCGAGGCGACACCGTCTCGGTCGGCTACGAGGCACTGTCGATCTACCGGCTGCTCTCCACCGGGGCCGCGGTCGTCGTCACCGACTACGTCGGACTGGGCGCGACCGACCGGCTCCACACCTACGTCAACCGCCTCGACCAAGGACACGCCCTGCTCGACGCGGCCCGCGCCGCGAGGGCCGTACCCGGAGCGTCCGTCACCGCGCAGTCGCGGACCGGCCTGTACGGCTACAGCCAGGGTGGCGGTGCCAGCGCCGCAGCGGCCGAACTGCAACCCACCTACGCGCCCGACGTCCGACTGGCCGGCACCTACGCCGGTGCCCCGCCCGCGGACCTGACCTCGGTGATGAAGGGCATCGACGGCAGCGCCCTGGCCGGCGCACTGGCCTGGTCGGTCAACGGCTTCACCCAGTCCGACCCGGACCTGCGGAAGATCATCGAGGGCAACATCAACACCACCGGCAAGGCCGCGCTGAAGGACGCGTCGACCATGTGCGTCGGCGACGCGTTGTTCGGCTACGGCTTCACCAGGAGCAGCAAGTGGACCACCTCCGGCAGGTCCCTCGGCGAGGTCATCGCGGACGAGCCGCACGCGCGGGCCGCTCTCGACAAGCAGCGCATCGGCCGGCTCAAGCCCGCGGGGCCGGTGCGCGTGGCAACCGGTGTGCAGGACGACATCGTCCCGCACGGCCAAGCCCGCCAACTGGCCGTGGACTGGTGCCGCAAGGGCGGCAATGTCACCTATGACGCCATCGCACTGCCCGACCTCGGTGACAAGATCCTCACCAACCACCTGGCCCCGCTCCTCACCGACCAGGGCAAGGCGATCGCCTGGCTGACCGACCGTCTCGCGGGCGCACCCGCCGGTTCCAACTGCTGGACCATGCCCTTCCAACCCTGACGGGCTTCGCCCTCCCCGCGCAGCACACCCCCTCGTGGCGTGGTCGTGCAGGCCAGGCGGCCCGGCGGCAGCAAGCCTGGCCTCAGCCCACCCAGGAGGGACACGGCCTTCTCCCGCACCCCGCTCGCGGGGAGGCTGAGGCGCATGACCCCCGTCACCAGCACCTTCACCACCGCCGGCCCCCTCCCCGCCACCTTCACAGCCGCGGAACAGGACCCCCATCGTCTCGTCCTGCTCACCGGCGGCACCGTGGTGACCATGGACCCCGCGCTCGGCACCCTCGAACGCGCCGACGTCCTCCTGCACGGTGACCGGATCGCGCAGGTCGGCCGCGGCCTGACGGCCGCGGGCGCGATCGTCGTCGACGTGTCGGGATCCCTGGTGGCGCCCGGCTTCGTGGACACGCACCGGCACGCGTGGCAGAGCCAGATGCGGCGTACCATTCCCGACGTCGACGACCTCGCCGGCTACCTCCAGTCCACGCTCATGCGGACCGCACCGCTGTACGAGCCGCACGACATGTACGTCGGAACCCGCCTGGCGGCGCTCACGGCCCTCGACGGCGGCATCACCACGATGCTCGACTTCTCCCACAACTCCCGCACCCGCGAGCACTCCGACGCCGCGATCACCGCGCTGCAAGAAGCCGGCATCCGCGGAGTGCACGCGTCGATGGCCCCCCACTTCGGCGCCTGGGACCAGCAGTGGCCGCACGACCTGGCACGACTCCGGGAGACCTGGTTCTCCACCGACGACCAACTCCTCACGCTGCGCCTCGCCGCACTCGCCACCCCCGACATCGCCGGCGCACGCCTCGCCTACGGCCACGACCTGGCCCGGGTCGCCGCCGACCTCGACATCGGAGTGAGCCTCGACGTCATGTTCGGGCCGGCCGCATCCGAGGCGATCGTGCGGTGGGAGCGAGAAGGACTGCTCGGGCCGCACATCGAGTCGATCCACTCGACGGCCCTGTCCGCCGACGCGTGGTCCGCGATGCGCGACACCGGCGTCACCGTGTCCCTCGCGCCGACCTCCGACACACAGATCGGCCTCGAGGACGCTGTCCCGCCCGTCGACGAGGCACTCGAACACGGCATCCGGCCCGGACTCTCCGTGGACGTCGAGGTCGCGCTCGCGTCGGACATGTTCACGCAGATGCGTACGCTGCTGGCCGTCCAGCGCATGCGCGCCGTGCACGCCGCCTACGGCACCGACAACAAGCCGGTACGCATCACCACCCGGGACGTCCTCGACTTCGCGACGCTGTCCGGCGCCCGCACGCTCCGACTCGACGACACCACCGGGTCCCTCACTCCGGGGAAGCAGGCTGATCTCGTCGTCGTCGACGCCGAGGACCTCAACACGATGCCGCTGCACGACCCGATCGGGACTCTCGTGCTGGGCGCCGACCGTGGCAACATCACCTCGGTCTGGGTCGCCGGCCGCGTCCGCAAATGGGCCGGGCGCCTCGTCGGCGTAGACCTGGACGACCTGCGCGCGCAGGTGCACGACTCAGCCGGCGCTCTCGCCGAACGCCTCAGCCGGGCCGAAGGGCCCGCGCTACGCGGAGAGGTCGGAGAAGGGCTCTCTGGCCGAAGTCACAGATCAGCAGATTCGGCCAGTTCATGCGATTAGGCGGTTTAAGCCGGGACTGTACGCACGCTGTCACAGGTTTCTGTTTTCTGGTGGCGAGGCGCGGGGGCGGTCACAACGGGGAGCGGATACGGCGACGTCCTGCTGCTGCGTGTCGGCTGTCCTCCCGCTCGTTGAACACCGACCAGTGTCAGGAGCGCAGCATGCCATTCTCTGGGGTCGACCCGGCCGCTTTTCCGTGTCTGGAGGCAGACCTGGAAAGGGTCCGTGACGCTTTGGGACCGGTGCGCATCCAGGGCCGACCCGAACTCGACGCGCTCACTCAGGAAGGGCCCGGGACGTCCCGTGGCCTGGTCCGTCCCACCCTTGCTCTGCTCTCGTACTACGTTCTAACGGATCCTTCGGTGCCGGCCGATGACCAGGCCGTGCGTGCCGCCGCAGCCGTCGAACTCCTGCACCTGGGCGCGCTCTACCACGATGACGTCGTGGACCACGCTCACGAGCGCCGGGGCCGCCCCAGCGCCAACGCGGTGTGGGGTGAGCACCTCGCCATCCTCGCCGGGGACTGCGTGATGCTCACCGGCCTCAACATGCTGGCGCAGCTCGGTCAGCGTGAAGTCGTCGCCGGCACGATGGCGAACGAGCGGATGTGCGCCGGCATGGTGATGGAGGCGGCCGACCTGCATTCGGCCTCGCGCAGCGAGCAGGCGTACTTCGACGCGATCGGCGGCAAGACGGCGCAACTGTTCGCCCTGGCCTGCCGGGTGGGCGCGATGCAGGCGAACAAGGAGAGCGGCCGACAGGACAGCCGGCAGGAGGACGGGGAGGAGGCTCTGGCCGGGTTCGGCTGGCAGTTCGGGTACGCCTATCAGCTGCGCGATGACATCCTCGATCTGACGTCCACGGCCGAGGAGCTGGGCAAGCCCGTCAACACGGATCTGTCCGAGGGCGTCTACACGCTGCCGGTGATCCGCGCGGCTTCCCGCGACCGCGACCTCGGCCGCCTTCTGGGCAACGAGCTGACACAGGAGGAGGCCGCACGCGCCCGGGACCTCGTTCTCGCCTCGGGGGCTGTGCAGGAGGCACAGGCGATGGCCGACGCCCACCTGGTCAGGGCCACCGACGAGCTCTCCCGTCTTGTCGATCGCGCCCATGCGCTCGATGGGCTGACGGCCTACGCGCAGGCCGTACTCGACCGGCCGGCTGCTTCCCGCCCCGTGACCGTTCCCCGCCAGGTCCGGCAGGCGCCCCAGCCGCAGGACAGCACGCAGGCTCGGCAGGTCACGCAGTGGATGAAGGACTGGCTCGTGGACACCGGCATCGCCGCCACCCCGGCCGAGGCCGATCACCACCGGCTGACGGGCTCTCTGTCGATGATCGAGCGGATCCTTCCCCAGGTGGCGGAGGGAGCCACCAACGCCGATGGCAGCGACGACGGCCTCCTCGAGAGGAAGCGGACCAGCGCAGCCATGGGCACGGTGTTCGCTGTGTGGGACGACCTGTTCGAGGATCCGCAGCTGACAGACCCGCAAGCCGTCACCGCACTGAGGGAAGGACTGGTGGCGACGCTGCGCCAGGACCCGGGCAAACCCTGGACACCCGGCGCGATCCCGACGTCCTGGGCTCAGTTGTGGCCACGCCTGTGCAAAGGCAGGACAGTTCGATGGCAGGAGGCGTTGCTCGACAACATCGAGGACTGGCTCCACGCCTGCGAGCGTGAGACGCGCCACCGCATCAGCGGTTACATCCCCTCACCGGCGGACTGGCTGTCGTTGCGGAGGTCGACCGGTGGATTCGAGGTCGGCATGGCGTGCTCGGAGATCGTGCAGGATCGGGAGATGCCGGCGACGGTGCGCAGCCACCGCATGGTCCGACGCCTTGAGGACCTCGGCTTCTTCGTCATCTTCGCTGAGAACGACATGGCGGGAGTGGACCAGGACGAGGCAGACCAGGTCCCCTACAACCTCGTCCGGGCGATCCGTCACGAGATGGGGTGCAGCCGCGCGGAAGCCATCGAGCGTGTGGAGCGCCAGGTGGCGGAGAAACGTGCCCAGTTCAACGCGGTGTTCACGTACGTACCTGTGCTCTTCCGCACGTTGCCCGGCCTCTCCGGCCAGGGCAACCGGTATGCGGCGATCTACGACATGTTGAAGCTTTTCCTCGACATGCGGCAGGAAGACTCCGAAAGGTACCAGCCCGATACCGCAGCGGAGGGCCCGGACCTGGAGCGACTGCGCCGTGAGATCAGCCGGTCTGCCGCCCCAGCCCCGTCTCCGCGCTAGTCGCGGGAACTACGGGAACTACGGGAACTTGAGGAACACGGTGTTCCTGCGCGGGCTGCTGGCGCAGGAACACCGTCCTCATCGATTCGCCGCCCTCCCGAACGGCAGCGGGTCGGCATCCGCCGGCCGGCCGATCCGTACAGCGGCTGTCAGAGCGGACCGCGTACGCCGGTGGAAAGCCAACAGGCCGATGAGGCCGACGGCGGTGAACCAGGCCAGCTGGACGGCGAAGTCCACCGCCGGCACGGCGGAGGAGAAGCCCGCGGCTGTCGCGGCCTGCATGGCACCGTAGGAGGGCAGCCAGCGCACCATGTCGCTGTTCGCTCCGCCGCTGGCGAGGGGGTTCTGCAAGCCCAGGTCCACGACACTGATCATCACGATGGCGAACATGCCCTCCACCTCGCGGCGCAGGAGCGTGCCGAGGGCGACGCCCAGCGTGCCGTAGGTCATCGCCGTGCAGAACAGCGCCGTGCCGAGCAGCACGGGCTGCCTGGGCGACCAGAAGCAGCAGATGACCGCGGTGGCGTAGGAACAGACCACCACGGACGCGATGACCAGGCAGGCGACCTTCGCCAGCCCCAGCGGAACCCGGGGGAACCCGGCCATGGACAGACGCCGGTCGAAGGCCCCGTTACTGAAGGTCGCCGCGAACATCATGAACCCGGTGATCAGCGTGACTCCGTTCAGCGCCCCGGTGATCTGGGTGATCTTGTCGCCTCCGGCGGTCAGCACGTGACCGGTGCCGTGCAGCCGGAACTGCACCGGCTCCTCGGCGATGGCCCAGCCCGTCATCATGACCCACACCGGCAAGAACACCGCCACGAGCAGCATGGCGAACCGGTTCCTGGCGTGCTCCACCAGGCCATGACGCGTGGCGATCCTGAACAACCGCACTCCGCGCTTCACCACACGCCCTCCTGCCGTCCGTGCAGCACACCGTCCCGCAACCGCCACACCTGATCGAGCCGATCGGTGTCGTAGGCCAGATGCGAGACGACGAGGACCGATCGGCCGGCCGCACGCAGGTCTCCGACCAGATCCCAGAAGCGCAGGTACGTCTCCCAGTCGAAGCCCTGGTACGGCTCGTCCAGCAGCAGCACCTGCGGGTCGTGCATCACCGCGAGCGTCAGGTTCAGCTTCTGCCGCGTGCCGCCACTGAGCGTCCCCACCAGGACGCCGGCGTACTGGTCGAAACCCAGGATCTCCATGACCTCCTCGGCCCGCCGATGATCCGCGACGTCATAGGCCGCAGCGAAGAAGTCCAGGTGCTGGCGCACCGTGAACGCGTCGTTGAGCACCACCTGCTGAGGGCAGTACCCGAACCGCCCACCGTGCCGGACCACGCCCCGGTCCGGGCGCAGCTCCCCCGAAAGGATCTTCAGCAGCGTCGACTTGCCCGCCCCGTTCTCGCCGACGATGCCCACCACCGACCCCGCGGGCAGCGCCACGTCGATACCGCGCAGTACCCTCCGAACGCCATAGGAGTGATGGACTCCCTCTGCCTCCATCAACGCCCCCTCCCTCAGCCCCGCTGTAGGCCGGATGGATGTTGCACAACTGCCAACGAACCACCGGCCGCAAAGAAACGTGGCAAGGCAGGACCGGCCGTCACAGGAAGACGCCTGTGACGAGGGGTGGGCGGAGCGGAGCGCAGCGCGCGCCGGAGACCGGGGCGCACTCACCGGTACTGTGCGCCGGGCGAGGATCATCACTCGGATCACCCTGAGCCCGCCCCCGAGCACCCGCCGCCCGCCGCACTCCGGGTCGAGCCGCGGAGCAGCGGCGACCGGTCAGCCCGGCGTCACCAGTTCTTGTACCGGACGTCGCCGAGGTCGCAGAACGTGCAGGTGCGGCTCAGGAAGTCCTCGGTGCGCCGGAACTCCTCGTCGGCGAGGTGCCAGCGCAGCCAGGCGGTGATGACGTGCTGGCCGTTGCGGGCGGCCATGACGTGGTCGGTGTCGTCGAGGACGTTGAACCACACCGGTACGCGGGTGTTGGTGTAGTCGCGCTCCATGTTGGCGGTGGCGAAGTCCTCGTCGCCGCCGACGTACAGAGCCGGGTTGCGCAGACCGGCCGGGCCGTTGCCGTCGAAGGAGCCGCCGGCCACGTGGAGGGTGGTTTCGAGCCGTGGCTCGTCGGCCACGTCGAACGTACCGATCGACCCCCGCGAGTGGCCCCCGAAGGCCACCTCGGAGGTGTCGAGGTCCTGGTACAGCGGGCTGCCCGGTGCGGCGTTCCGGTCCTCCAGCCAGTCGAGCGCCTCGACCATGTAGTCGCCGTCGCTGGAGGAGATCTCGCTGTAGACGACAAAACCGTGCGACGCCCACTGCCGCAGCATGTCCTCGTAGTCCGCCGGGCCCGACCCCGCTCCGGGGCCCCAGACGAGGACCGGATGGTCCACGCCGTTCTGGCCGGCGTTCGTCGGGTACACGAGCCACCCGTCGTCTCCGGGGCCCGCGCTGCTGTCGACGGTCACCGCGTACGGCCCCGGCGCCGTCACGTCCGCCACCGGAGGCAGGGAACCGGGAGGGGGGTCGGTGGGGCCGCCGTCCCCCTCGGCCTCGACGAGCACGTCGTCGACGGTCAGGGTCTCCAGGGGGCTGCCGGCGTCCAGGGAGAACCGCAGCCGCAGCGTGCGGTCCCCGACCGAGG
Source organism: Streptomyces sparsus (assembly GCF_054776295.1). Taxonomy (NCBI): domain Bacteria; kingdom Bacillati; phylum Actinomycetota; class Actinomycetes; order Kitasatosporales; family Streptomycetaceae; genus Streptomyces; species Streptomyces sparsus. Next base: position 1,656 of record NZ_BAAHCA010000097.1, on the reverse strand, counting down.
CCGGAAGGCGGAAGGACACGTTGCCCGCGGCGGTGCGCGCCGACTCCAGCGTGGTGAAGGGGCCGCCGTCCACCGAGTAGGCGGCGTCGAACGACTCACCGAGGTCCAGACCGGACGTGGCGCGGGTGTACGACACCCTCACGTCGCTGTACCCGGTGAGGTCGACGGGTGCGGACGTCAGGGCCGGGTCGGAGAGCAGCGAGCCGCGCAACCGGGCACCGTACGTGCCGGTGCTGACGGAACCGGAGGCGGTGAAGGTGCCGAGCCCGTCGGAGAAGTCCTCGCCGTACACGGGAGCGGCGGCGGAGGCTGAGGGCGTGGAGGTGCCGATGGCGACTGCGACCATCGTGCTGACGGCCGCTGCGCTGACTGCTCGCAGGCGTCGGTTGAGGCGAGACATGTGCGATGTCCTTTCCAGGCTGCGCCGGTCGTCTGCTGCGGCGCTTCGTCGTGGCACGTGCGCGGGAGTTCCCCGGTCCGGGCGACGCGGGTGGTGCTCGGCCCGTACGGCGGGTCGGCGACTCCCGACCGGACCCTGTCGATTGGACCGGGAACCGCGCGGCGGGGAATGACGTGAATCACCGGCCTTCGTGGGCCGGGGCCGCGTCACAGGCGCTGACGGTGAGCACGTCCCCGGGTGTTGCCGCGACGGGTCACGGTCCCGTGTGCGTCCGAGCACACTTGCGACCAGGGCCACCTCACGGCGGCAGACCGTGGACCGCGGCACGCGGCGTCGGCGATCATGGGCGGTGGCGCCCGGGCAGTCCACCGGGTCGCCCGGGAGGCAGCCGGCCAGTTCGTCGTCCGTGTGACGCCCTCCCGGCCTTCGGAGACAGCCGTACGTCAGAGAAGTGAGGAACCGATGCCCGACCCCGGTGTCCGGCCCGAACTCACCGTGGTGCCCGCAGGCATCGGGTCGTGGGATCTCGCGCCGCCCGACAGCGCCCGCGCCCCGCGGCTGTACCTGCTCCGGGTGAGTGAGCACCGGGCGGTGACGGAGGGACCACCGCCGGAGCTCGACGAGGTGGAACGCGGCCGGTGGTCGGCCTACGTGCGGCAGGAGGACCGCGACCGGTACGCCGTCGCGCACCTGGCGCTCCGCGGGCTGCTCGGCAGCCTGCTGGGCGTGCGGCCGGCCGAGGTCGTCCTCACCCATGAGGACTGCCCGACGTGCGGCGGCCCGCACGGCCGGCCCGCGGTCCGCGGCGGTGGTGTGCACTTCTCCCTGTCGCACAGCGGGGACCTGGTGCTGCTGGCGTTCGCTTCCGTGCCGGTGGGGGTGGACGTGGAGAAGGTGCCGACCGCCGCCGTCACCCGGGAGGTCTCGTCGGCGCTGCACCCCAGGGAGCGCGAGGAGATCGCCGGGCGCCCGGCTCCCGAGCGTCCGGCCGCGTTCGCCCGCTGCTGGGTGCGCAAGGAGGCGTATCTCAAGGGGACCGGAGAGGGGCTGTCCGGCGGGTTGGAGAGCACCTATCTGGGCACCGGCGAGCAGCTGTCCGCCCTGCCGGGCTGGTCCCTGGCCGACGTCGACGCGGGCCCCGGTTACCTGGCGGCCGTCGCGGTGCGCACTCCCTGAGGCGCCCGGGGGCTGCTGCCCCGCCGCGTCCGGTCCCGCGGGTGTCCGCGTCCGCCGGTCGGAAGCGCGGGCGGGGGAGG
>NZ_BAAHCA010000096.1:0-9878 GCF_054776295.1 Streptomyces sparsus | reverse complement strand
CCTGTCCGCCGCGCAGCTGCTGCGCCGGCTCGACGACCGCTTCGCGGTGCTCACCGGCTCCGGTCGCGGCGTGCTGCCGCGGCACCGGACGCTGCGCACGGCCATCGGCTGGAGCCACGAGCTGTGCACGCCGCAGGAGCGGCTGCTGTGGGCCCGGCTGTCCGTCTTCTCCGGCCACTTCGACCTGGAGGCCGCCGAGTACGTGTGCTCCGGACCGGGCCTGCCCGAGGACGAGGTGTTCGAGCTGCTGGCCGAGCTGGTGGCGCAGTCCGTGGTGGTCCGCGAGCAGCCGGCCGACGAGGTGCGCTACCGGCTGCTCGACACGGTCCGCGAGTACGGCGCCGACTGGCTGGAGGCGCTCGGGGACACCGACCGGATGCGCCGGCGTCACCGCGACTGGTACCTGGGGCTGGCCACCTGGTGCGAACTGGACTGGTTCGGCCCCCGCCAGTTGGAGATCAAGACGCAGATCGACAGCGAGCTGCCGAACCTGCGAGCCGCACTGGACTACAGCCTCGGCAGTGAGGAGGAGGCACACCTGGGCCAGCACCTCGCCGCGGCGCTGTGGTTCTACTGGGTGGGCTGCGGCCGGCTCGCCGAGGGCAGGCACTGGCTGGACCGGGCGCTGGAGGTGTCGTCCACGCACCCCGGCGCCCGTCTGAAGGCGCTGTGGGTGACGGGATACGCGGCCGTGCTGCAGGGCGACACCGTCGGCGCGGTGGCGGCGCTGCTGGAGTGCCGGGAGGGCGCCGAACTGACCGGCAACCGGCTGGCGGCGGCCTACGCCGGGCACCGCACGGGCTGCATGGCGCTGCTGTCGGACGACATGCCGCGGGCCGAGCGCCTGTTCGAGGAGGCGCTGGACCAGTACCGCGAGGTCGGCGAGCTGAACAGCAACGTCCTGATGGGCCAGGTGGAACTGGCCATGGCGGTGGCGCACCAGGGGGACATGGCGCGGGCCGTGGAGCTCTGCGAGGACGTGGTGGAGGTGTGCGGCCAGTACGGGGAGCGCTGGACGCTCGCCTACGCGCTGTACGTGCTGGCCTGGGCGGCCTGTGCGGACGGCCGTCCGCACCGGGCGGCGGAGCTGCTGACCGAGTGCCTCGCCGTCAACCACGCGTTCGGCGACCTGCTGGGCGCCGCTCTCGGCCTGGAGCTGTACGCGCTGGTCACGGCGACGCTGGGCGACCCGGGTGAGGCCGCCGTGCTCCAGGGGGCCGCCGGCCGGTTGTGGACCTCGGTCGGGCCGCAGCTGTTCGGCTCCCGGTACTTCCACGTGCCGCACCTGCGGTGCGAGGAGCAGGCCCGGGCCGCCCTGGGGAGCGCGGCGTACGAGCGGTGCCGGGGGGGGAGGGTGAACGGCTCGACCTGCCGGCCGTCATGCGCCGCGTCACGCCCGGGACGTGCCCCGCCGTGCCGGTCGCGGCCGGCGGCAGCGGTCAGGACGAGCCCGGTGCCTCCGGCGGGCACGGCGGCCTCATGCAGGACTCCCCCGCCTCCCCGCGGTGAACCAGCGGGGAAACGGGGGAGCCTGGAAGCGCTCGCGTCAGCGCGCGCGGGGAGTGCTCTGCCTCAGCGGGCGTAGTACTCGACGACGAGCTGCTCGTCGCAGATCACCGGGATCTCCTTGCGGTTGGGGTCCCGGTCGAGCCGGAACGCCAGCGCCTGGAGGTTGATCTCGAGGTAGCGCGGGGTCTCACCGTCGAGCGCGTAGCCACCCTCGCGGGCGACCTGGAAGGGGTGCTTGCTGCGGCTGCGCTCGCGGACCATCACCACGTCGTCGGGGCTGACCCGGAACGACGGCTTGTCGACCTTGCGACCGTTGACCTCGATGTGGCCGTGCACGACCATCTGACGGGCCTGGTAGATCGTACGGGCGATGCCCGAACGAAGGACGAGCGCGTCCAGACGGCGCTCAAGCTCGATGATCAGGGCTTCGCCCGTCTTGCCGTCGACCTTCCGAGCGCGGTCGTAAGCACGGGCCATCTGGCGCTCGCTGATGTCGTACTGCGCGCGCAGACGCTGCTTCTCCAGCAGACGGACCTTGTAGTCACTGTTCTGCTTGCGGCCCCGGCCGTGCTCACCCGGCGGGTAGGGGCGCTGCTCGAAGTACTTGACGGCCTTCGGGGTCAGCGCGATGCCGAGTGCACGCGACTTCTTGACCTTGGGACGCGACTGGTTCACGTGGAACGGACCTCCATGTAGGTTAGGTTAGGCTTACCTTAGCGGAGGAGAAACGCATGCTTCGACCGGGGATCCCCCTGCCCAGCACCGAGGCCGATGCCGGAACGGGTCAGCCGCGTCCCGTGGAAGAAAGCCCTCGGCAGCCCATGGCCGCCGAGCGTGTGCGCACCCTCGCGGAGTCCAGCCTATCGGCAACCCTGGCGATTCCGGGAATCGAGGTCGCCGAGCCGGGCTTCGCCGGGCCGCGGGCCCGCGCGGTGGACATCGGCGGAGACGTGTTCCTGCAGGTCGTGGTCGACTCGCCGGTCGTGCGTGCCGCCACCCACGCCAGGGACGCCGACCTGGCCGCCGTGATGGAGATCACCGACGTCGCCCCCGTCTCGGTGCCGCACCGCATCCGCGGCCGGGCCAGGATCACCGGCTGGCTCACGCCCGTCCGCGGCGAGGCACGGGTACGCGCCGCCCGTCTGCTCGCCGAGCGCAACCCGGAGGCGCCGCCCGCCCACAGCCCCGGCTGGGCCGTGCTGAGGCTGGAGGTCTCCGGCGCGGAGGTGGACGACCTGTGGGGAGCCGCCGCGGTCGAGCCCGAGGAACTGGCCGAGGCACGTCCCGATCCGCTCGCCGGGCACGAGGCCGAACTGCTCCAGCACCTGGCGGCGGCCCACGCCGAGCAGGTGCACGGCCTCAGCAGCCTGCTCGACCTCGGCGAGAACACGTCGGCCGCGGGCCGGACGGCCGTGCCGCTCGCCCTCGACCGGCACGGCCTGCGGGTGCGGTTCTGCGGACCGGACGACGGCTTCGACGTCCGCTTCGAGTTCCCCGACCCCGTCGGCGACGTCAGCGAGCTGCGACGGGCCATGCACCGGCTGCTCCAGGCCGCGGAGGGCTGAGCGTCCGGGCCCGCGGAGGGCTGAGCACCGGCGGGCCTCAGCGCTCCTCCGGCTGCTCGCCGCGCAGCCGGGCCCGCACCCGGTCGGCGACGTCGGCGTAGCGGGCCTCGGCTCCGTACCGGGTGGGCCGGTAGTACCGCTTGCCGTGGACGTTGTCGGGTGCGTACTGCTGCGCGGCGATGCCACCGGGCAGGTCGTGCGGGTACTGGTAGCCCTCGCCGTGGCCCAGCTTCTGCGCGCCGCGGTAGTGGCTGTCCCGCAGGTGCCCCGGCACCGGGCCGGTCAGGCCGGCCCGGACGTCGGCGAGCGCCGCGTCGACGGCGAGGTAGGCGGCGTTCGACTTCGGGGCCAGCGCCAGCGCCACGGTGACCTGGCCGAGCAGGATCCGCGCCTCGGGAAAGCCGATCAGGGCCACCGCCTGGGCGGCGGCGACGGCGGTCTGGAGCGCGGACGGGTCGGCGAGACCGACGTCCTCGCTGGCGGAGATCATCAGCCGGCGGGCGATGAAGCGCGGGTCCTCCCCCGCCTCGATCATGCGGGCCAGGTAGTGCAGCGCCGCGTCCACGTCCGACCCGCGGATGGACTTGATCAGCGCGCTGGTGACGTCGTAGTGCTGGTCGCCGTCCCGGTCGTACTTCACCGCCGCCCGGTCGACGGTCTGCTCCAGCGTCCGCAGCGTCAGCGTGCTCTCACCCTTCGACAGGGCCGCGCCGGCCCCCGCCTCCAGCGCCGTCAACGCCCGGCGGGCGTCGCCGCCGGCGATGCGCAGCAGGTGCTCCTCGGCGTCGGACTCCAGGACGACCGACCCGGCCAGCCCGCGCTCGTCGGCGACCGCCCGGCGGATCAGCCCGCGCAGGTCCTCGTCGGTGAGCGGCTCCAGCGTCAGCAGCAGGGAGCGGGACAGCAGCGGGGAGATGATCGAGAAGTAGGGGTTCTCGGTGGTGGCGGCGACCAGCGTCACCCAGCGGTTCTCCACCGCCGGCAGCAGGGAGTCCTGCTGCGCCTTGCTGAAGCGGTGGATCTCGTCGAGGAAGAGCACGGTGTCCTTGCCGTAGGCCCCCGAGGAGCGCCGGGCGCCCTCGATGACGGCCCGGACCTCCTTGACGCCCGCGGTGATCGCCGACAGCTCCACGAAGCGCTTCTCCGTCGCCTGGCTGACCACGTAGGCGAGCGTGGTCTTGCCGATGCCCGGCGGGCCCCACAGGATCACCGAGGACGGGCCCGCGGGCCCGCCGCCGCTCCCCCCGACCAGCCGCCGCAGCGGGGAACCGGGGCTCAGCAGGTGCTGCTGGCCCACGACGTCGTCCAGGCTGCGCGGACGCATCCGCACCGCCAGCGGGCTGGCGGACGGGTCCTGCGCCTGGCGTTCCTCGGCTGCGGCGGTGAACAGGTCGGGTTCCACAGGGGCAACCCTAGACGGGTGCGGTCACGGCACCGGCAGGGCAGCCCCCGGTCAGCTGGTCCAGAAGTCCCACCAGCGGGTGAGGACCAGCATGCCGATGACGGCGACGTGCATCGTCGCGAACAGCCAGCGGAACTCCAGCACCACCCGGCGCAGGCCCTCCGGGGCCGGCAGCAGCCGGTGCTCGAGGGTGTGGGCGACCGTGTACCAGAACATGAAGATCGTGCCGACCCAGGCCAGGCTGCACCACAGGCACAGGGCGCCGATGTTGTAGAGCGACTGGTACGTCAGCCAGGTGCAGAAAGCCACACCGAACGTGGTGCCGCCCAGCAGCCCCAGCCAGAACCAGCGCCGGAACCGGGCCCCGGCCAGGGAGGCGACCCCGATGGCGACGACCACCGCGTAGGAGGCCAGTCCCAGCATCGGGTTGGGGAAGCCGAACGCCTCCGCCTGGTCGCTCTCCATGATGTTGCCGCACGCCACGACCGGGTTGAAGCTGCACCCGGGCTCGTAGGCCGTCCCCTCGACCTTGGCCTCCAGCAGCCGGAACTTGTCGTAGGTGATCACCCAGGCCGCGAGCAGACCGGCGAAGCCACTGACGACGAGGACCCAGGAGAAGAGCCGCCCGGCGCCCACGGTGCCTCCGGGCACCGGACCGTCCCTGTCGGTGCCTGCGGTGTCACTGTGAGCCGTGGTCGTCATGGCGTCTGGTGTCCTCGTCGTCCGGGAAGTGGCGGTGCGGCGTCATCCCGCATTCTGCCTCAACGATCCGGCGGTCAGTTGAGTTTCGCCCGCACCTGCTCCGCTGCCTGCTCCAGCGGCACCGCGGTCTGCTCGCCGCTGACCAGGTCCTTCACCTGCACCACACCCTCGGTGAGGTCCCGCTCCCCCGCGACCAGGGCGAACCGGGCCCCGGAGCGGTTGGCGGACTTCATGGCGTTCTTCATGCCCTTGCCGCCGAAGGCGAAGTCCGCCGCCACCCCGTGCCGGCGGAGTTCCGTCACCACGGCGAACAGCGCCCGGCGGGCCTCCTCGCCGATCGGCACCGCGAACACGTCCGTCCGGGACGGCACGTCCGGTTGCACGCCCTCGGCGCGCAGCGCCAGCACCGTGCGGTCCACGCCCAGCGCCCAGCCGACCGAGGGCAGCGGCGGGCCGCCGATCATCTCGGACAGGCCGTCGTAGCGTCCGCCGCCGCCGACCGCGGACTGGGCGCCGAGGCCGTCGTGCACGAACTCGAAGGTCGTCCTGGTGTAGTAGTCGAGGCCGCGGACCAGCCGGGCGTCGTCCTCGAACGGCACGTCGGCGGCGATCAGCAGCTCGCGGACCTGCTCGTGGTAGCTCTTGCAGCCCTCGCAGAGGTGGTCCCGCATCAGGGGCGCGTCCACGAGCTGGGCCTGCACGCTCTCCCGCTTGTCGTCGAGCACGCGCAGCGGGTTGATGTCGATGCGCGCCCTGGTGTCCTCGTCCAGGTCGAGGCCGCGCAGGAAGTCCTGGAGGGCCGCCCGGTAGGCGGGCCGGCACTCGGCGTCGCCGAGCGAGTTGAGCAGCAGCCGGAAGTGGCGCAGGCCCAGGCTGCGGTAGGCGTCGGCGGCAAGGATGATCAACTCGGCGTCCAGCGCCGGGTCCTCGGCGCCGAGCGCTTCGGCACCGACCTGGGAGAAGTGCCGGTAGCGGCCGGCCTGCGGACGCTCGTAGCGGTAGTAGGAACCGGAGTACCACAGCTTCACCGGCAGCGCGCCGCGGTGCAGGTTCGCCTGGAGCGCGGCCCGCAGCACCGAGGCGGTGCCCTCCGGGCGCAGCGCCAGTTCGTCGCCGCCCTTGGTGGTGAGGGTGTACATCTCCTTGGTCACGATGTCGGTGGAGGCGCCCACACCGCGGGCGAACAGCTCCACCTGCTCGAAACCCGGTGTCTCGACGTATCCGTAGCCGGCACGCCGCAGCGGCGCCGAGATGGCCTCGCGCACCGCGAGGAAGTCCGCCGAGTCCGGCGGGATCAGGTCGTACGTGCCCTTGGGGGCGGAGAAGGTGCTCATCGGGGTGGTGTCGTCACATTCCTCGTCGTGGTGCCGACAGGCCGTCGGGACCGCGGCCGGCGGCCACCTCCCGCAGGAACGGGTTGGTGGCGCGCTCCCGGCCGATCGTCGTCTGGGCGCCGTGCCCGGAGAGCACGACGGTGGAGTCGTCCAGCGGCAGGCACACCCGTGCCAGCGAGCGGAGGATCTCGTCGTGGTCGCCGCCGGGCAGGTCGGTGCGGCCGATGGAGCCGGCGAACAGCAGGTCACCCGAGAAGAGGACCGGCGGAACGTCGGCCTGCTCGGGCATCCCGAAGGTCACCGACCCCTCGGTATGGCCGGGGGCGTGCGCGACGGTCAGCTCCAGGCCGGCGAGTTCCAGGCGGGAGCCGTCGGTGAGCTCACGCAGGTCGTCCGGCTCGCCGACGGTCAGTTCGCCCATGAGCGACTGGCCGATCGCACGGCCGAGCGCCTTCTCCGGGTCGCTCATCATGTAGCGGTCGTCGGGGTGGATCCAGGCGGGCACGTCGTGGGCGCCGCAGACCGGCACCACCGAGGCGACGTGGTCCAGATGGCCGTGGGTGAGGATCACCGCGACCGGCTTCAGCCGGTGCTTGGCGACGGCCTCCTCGACGCCGGCGGCGGCCTCGTGGCCGGGGTCGATGATCACGCACTCCTCACCGGCGGCGGGGGCGACCAGATAACAATTGGTCCCCCAGGCCCCGGCGGGGAACCCGGCAATGAGCACGATCGTCCTTCAGTCAGTCCGGCAGCGGGCTGCGGCGGGCGGTGCCCCCCGCGGTGCCGAGCCTACCGGCGGCGGCGTGCGCGTCGCGAACCCGTATACGGTACGGGGCAGCCGGCAGGTGGCACGCCAGTTCTACGGGCGGTGTCCGCTCCCCTGCCCTTGTGGCACCGGCGGCACCGACCGAAGCGCAGGATGAGGCCTTGAAGGCACGGCTCCTAAGGAGAAGTCTCGTGGTGACGAGTGAGCAGCGGCGCAAGCAGCTCGCGCGGCAGAAGCAACTGCGCCAGCAGCAGCGGCGGGCGACGGCCCGGCCCAGGACCCGCATCCGCAACGTGGTGATCGCCGGCGGCCTGGTCCTGGCGCTCGCCGGTGGCGCCGCGTACGCCGCGATCGGCCTGAGCGGCAGCGGCAACGCGACGGTGGACAACGCCGAGCCGTCGCCGAGCGCCGCTCCCGACCCGTGCGGGAAGCCGGCGAAGGGCGAGCCGAACGGCAAGCAGTGGAAGAAGGAGCCGAAGATGGCGATCGACGCCTCGGCGTCGTACACCATGCGGCTCGCCACCACCTGCGGTGACATCGGCATCGAGCTCGACGCGGAGAAGGCGCCGCGCACCGTCAACTCGTTCCGGTTCCTTGCCGGTGAGGGCTACTTCGACCACACCAGGTGCCACCGGCTGGTCGACGAGGGCATCCACGTCCTGCAGTGCGGTGACCCGACCGGCACCGGGCAGGGCGGCCCCGGCTACACCATCCCGGACGAGAACCTCGACGCCGAGGCGGTCGGGGGCGGCACCTACCCGGCGGGCACGGTGGCCATGGCGAACACCTACAACGCGCAGGAGGACAAGGGCCGCGACACCGGCGGCAGCCAGTTCTTCCTGGTCTACGAGGACAGCCCGCTGCCTCCCGACTACACGCCCTTCGGCAGGATCACCGAGGGCATGGACGTGCTGGCGAAGATCGCGGCGGCCGGCTCGACGCAGGACCCGCAGATCCAGGCCACGGTGCCGAACGCGACCGTGGTGATCAACAAGGCGGAGGTCACCGAGGACTGACCCCGACACACCGGCCCCCGGGGCCGGTCGCGGATGCCCGGCACACCGCGGTCGCGGGGCTGTTGGGCCGGGACATCTCCTCGCGCGGGATGCGGACAGCCCGGCCACCGGTCGCCTATGTTGGCGGTGTGCACAGCAGCCCGCTCCGGCCGGGCGACCGGCACCCGCGAGGAACTGACTGCCGGACGACAACTGTGGACGACACCCGGGGCGGGACGCCCCGCCGGTGTCATGTGGAGGAGGCGCTGTGAGCAGCGACCCGTGGGGCCGTGTCGATGAGACCGGCACCGTGTACGTGCGTACCGCCGACGGTGAGAAGGTCGCCGGCTCCTGGCAGGCCGGTTCGCCCGACGAGGCGCTTGCCTACTTCGAGCGCAAGTACGAGGGCCTGGTCGTGGAGATCGGCCTCCTGGAGCGCCGGGTGCGCACGACGGACCTGTCGGCGAAGGACGCCACGACGGCGATCGGGCACCTGCGGGAGCAGGTGGACGCCCACCACGCGGTCGGTGACCTCCAGGCTCTCGGCGAGCGGCTGGACAGGCTGGCCGAGACGGTGGAGACCCGCCGCGAGGAACGCAGGGTGGCCAAGGCCAAGCAGTCCGAGGAGGCCAAGAGCGCCAAGGTCGCGCTGGTCGCCGAGGCCGAGGAGCTGGCCGCCAGCGAGCAGTGGCGGGCGGCCGGGGAGCGGCTGCGCGCCCTCGTCGACACCTGGAAGGGCCTGCCCCGGCTGGACCGCAAGACCGACGACGAGCTGTGGCACCGCTTCTCGCACGCCCGCTCGGCGTTCTCCAAGCGCCGCAAGGCCCACTTCGCCGCGCTCGACGCGCAGCGCGAGGAGGCCAGGCAGCGCAAGGAGAAGCTCGTCGCCGAAGCCGAGGCGCTGTCCGGGTCCCGCGACTGGGGGCCGACCGCGGCGAAGTACCGGGACCTCATGCAGGAGTGGAAGGCGGCCGGCCGGGCCCAGCGGGAGCACGAGGACAGCCTCTGGCAGCGTTTCCGCGGCGCTCAGGACGTCTTCTTCCAGGCCCGCGGTGAGGTGTTCGCCGAGCGCGACGCGGAGCAGCAGGAGAACCTCGGCGCCAAGGAGCAGCTGGCGGAGGAGGCGGAGCGGTTGCTGCCCGTCACCGACCTCAAGGCGGCCCGGGCGGCGTTCCGGTCGGTGAACGAGCGCTGGGACGCGATCGGTCACGTGCCCCGGGACGCGCGGCCCAAGATCGAGGGCCGCATGCAGGCCGTCGAGCGTGCGCTCCAGGAGGCCGAGGAGGCCGAGTGGCGGCGCACCAACCCCGAGGCGCGGGCGCGGGCCGCCGGTCTCACCGGGCAGTTGCAGGACGCCGTGGACAAGCTGCGCGGTCAGGCCGACCAGGCCCGGCAGGCCGGCAACACCGCGAAGGCCGAGAAGCTGGAGAAGGAGCTGGCCGGGCGGCAGGCGCTGCTGGACCAGGCGCTGCGCGGCCTCCAGGAGTTCGGCGGCTGACCAGGGCGGGCGGCTGCCCGTGAGCGCATGACGCGAGGGTCCCCGAGCCGTCCGGTTCGGGGACCCTCGCTTCGTGTGCGCCGCTCGCCGGGCCCGCGGCCGTCCGG
>NZ_BAAHCA010000095.1:0-9945 GCF_054776295.1 Streptomyces sparsus | reverse complement strand
GGGGCACCCCGCTGACGTCGAGGAACGCCCGCAGCGCACCGGCGAACGCGAAGGCGGCGGCGTCGATGGCCAGCACCCAGCCGGGCCCCACCGCGGCGACCAGGGCACCGCCGAGTGCGGCACCGCCGATACCGGCCCCGTTCATGCCCATGCGGAAGACCGCGAAGGCCCGGCCGGCCTGTTCGCCGGTGACGGTCGCCAGGACCATGCCCTCGGCCGCCGGCGAGAAGAACGCCTGGCCGGTGCCCCCGAGCCCGGCGAGCACGGCCATCTGCCACAGCTGCGCGTCGCCGGTCAGGACCAGCGTGGCGAAGGCGCCCTGGGAGACGCAGTTCAGCGCGTTGGCGGCGACCATCACCCGATGCCGGGGCAGCCGGTCGGCGACAGCGCCGCCGACCAGCAGGAAGACGATCAGCGGCACGGTCCGGGCGGCGGCGACCAGCCCGACGTCGGTGCCGCTGCCGCCCGCCTCCAGCACCGCGAACGCCGAGGCGATCAGCGCCCCGGAACTGCCCAGTCCGGTGATCACCGCGGCGGCCGTCAGCAGGGTGTAGTTCCGGCCGGCCCAGGCGGGCCGGCGCACCCGGCGACGCATGCCGGGGCGGGTGGGAGGCGGAGAGGTCACCGGGGGACTATCGCCGTTGCCGGGCCGAGGAGCAAACCCGCACCCGCTCGGCCCGGACCGGCGGTGGTCAGTCCTGCTCGCCGTAGGGGCGCAGGCTGTCCGTCATCTTCTTGATGGTGGCCGCGGGCACCTCGTCGCTGACCCCGGCGTCCGTCACCATCACCCACAGCCGCAGTTCCCGGGAGGCGTCGAGCCACGACACCGTGACGACCTTGCCGTCGGCGTCGCACTTGCCCTCCTTCTCCACCCCGGTCATCGTCGCCGTGGCGGTGTGGCCCTTGATGCCGTGCTTGTTGGAGAACGGCTTCGCCTTGCCGCTCCTGAGCTTCTCCTTCTCCTCGCCGTAGGCGTAGAAGGCGAAGCTGTCGGCTGCGTTGACCGCGGCCACGTCGGTGTCCGTGGAGCCCTGCGCGCCCTTGGTGCCGACCACGGCCCGGGAGGAGTTCTTCGTGCACCAGCCCTCCTTGAAGTAGGCCGGGGCGCTCATGGCGACCTGCGGGGCGGGGAAGAGCGTGTCCTCGTCCTCCTTCTCGCCCCAACCGACGATCGTGTCGGTCGACTTCAGGGACCAGTCCTTCGGTACGTCGAAGGCGCTGTGGTGCTTGGGGTTGACGACCACCTGCCAGCCCGCCACCACCGGGTCCGGCGTCTGCTCCTCGCCCGAACCGCGCGGGCTGTCCGGGTCGGCGTCCCGGCCGTCGTCCGGGTCGTCCTCTTCGGTCTTCTCCTGCTTCTGCGACGCCGAGGGCTCGGCGCCGCCGACGGGCGTCTTGCCGTCCGCCTCGTCCCCGTTGCCGAGGAACAGGAAACCGGCCACGCTCGCGGCGGCGATCACCGCGAGGGAGGCGGTGATCGCGATCACCAGGTTGCGCTTGGACTTCTTGTCACCGGGCGGCACCGGTCCGCCCGGCCCGCCGGCCGGTCCCCACTGCCCCTCGGGCTGCTGGTAGGGGTTGGGCTGCCCGTAAGCGGGTGGCCCGTACCCGGGCTGTCCGTACCCGGGCTGCCCGTACCCCGGCTGCCCCTGCGGCGGCTGTCCGGGCTGGGGCTGCCCGTAGCCCTGCTGCCCCGGCTGCTGGTAGGGGTTGGGCTGCTGGTATCCCGGCTGCTGGTACGGGTTGGGCTGCTGAGGGTTCTGCTCGCCCCCCGGCTGCTGCTGTCCTGGCCACATGGCCAGAACTCTAGGCGCGGCCACCGTCGGGAGCCACGCCCGCCCCCGGGTTGATACGCAGCCGCGACATCCCGGTCGCCGCATGCCGATCGCTTCGCCGGATCTGTCCACGGGATCCGAATTGCCGGGTCACCGCCGACGCCCCGCGCCGGGGCGCGCCCGTCCGACGACATGAAAGCGGGGGAGCGCAAGGGCGGCAGGGAGAACGGAACCGCCGACCGGACGTCGGATCGTCACCAGGGGCGGACCGGTGGCGGTACTGGACGCGGCGGGCCGGTACGGCTACGTGTGACCGGCGGCTCCGAGGGAGGCCGGGCTCCGTGGGAAAGTGCTGCGATGTCCGCAAGGTCCCGCACGGTCCTCCGTCGGAGGTGTGCGGCGTGCTGCCCGTGGAGGCTGCGCACCGCCGCGGTGGCAGCGGGTGAGTCTCGACGATGGCAGAGGGTGTCGAAGGCCGGTCAGGGGCCAGGGAACTCACCCCGGTCCCGAAGCGGTGGACGATGCAGCGGTGCAGGGCCGGGCAGGCCGGTCACTCGGGGAGGGGGTCGAAACCGAAGGCCCGGGCGTAGAGGGCCAGTTCGGCTCGCAGAGTCTGGATGACAGTCGCTGCGCCGCGGAAGCCGTGGCCCTCGCCCTCGAAGAGGTGGTGGGTGTACGCGATGCCCGAGCCCTCCAGGCGCTTGAGGAACTGTTCGGCTTGGCCGGGCGGGCAGATCGCGTCCTCGGTTCCCTGGAACAGTACGAAGGGGGCACGGATGCGGTCCGCGCCGTGCACGGGGGAGCGCCGCTCGTACTGTTCCCGGTCGGCGGGCCAGGGGCCGATCAGGGTCTCGGCGTAGCGCGACTCGAAGTCGTGGGTGGTGCGACGCCAGGTGTCGGCGTCGAGGACCGGGAAGTAGATCGCGGCGGCGCGGTAGAGGTCCGGTTCGGCGATCATTGAGGCCGCCGCCGTCCAGCCTCCCGCGCTGGCCCCGCGGATCGCGACACGGGCCGGGTCCGCGAGCCCGTCGGCCACGATGCCGCGCGCAGCTGTAGCGCAGTCGCGTACGTCGACCACGCCCCAGCCGCCGCGCAGCCGGTCCCGGTAGGCACGCCCGAAGCCGGTGGATCCGCCGTACTGGACGTCCAGTACGCCGATCCCGCGGCTGGTGAAGTAGGTGATGTGGGCGCGCGGGACCAGCGGGCTGCGGTTGGTGGGGCCGCCGTGCGCGAAGACCACATAGGGCGGCAGCTCGCCCGCCGGCCCGGTCACGTCCGGATGGTACGGCGGATGGACGTGGGCGTGCACCGGCTCGCCCTCCTGGCCGTGATAGGTACGCAGGCGGGGGGTTGCGGTGAGCCGCAAGTGACGGTGCTCAGGGGTGCGCGGTGGCGCTGGCCGCCCTGCCGACGGGTCGGTGAGGACGACCGTGGGTCTGCGGCCGGTGCCCGCCGCGACCGCGGCGATCCGGCGTCCGTCGGTGGCCGGGGAGCTCCACTGCGTGTACGGGCCGCCGGGGTCGAGGTCGGTGAGGTCCCCGTTCGGGTTGAGGACGCCCAGGCGGCGTTCGCTCCTGCCGTGAACGACCGCGATCCGGCCGTCGGACATGGGCTTGAACCAGCTCGTTCCCATCCGCCAGAGCGCCTCGCCGAACTCCTCGGCCACCGGGAACAGGTTGCGGGCAGGCGCGCCGGGCGTGACCTCGTGCAGATTCCACCAGCCGTCGGGATCGGTCACGGCGAACAACCGGCCCGAACCGTCGGCGGCCCACTCCACCTGGGTGACGGACCGCCGCCGCCCGCCGTCGAGTACCCGGGTGATGTCGCGCAGTTCGCCGTCGGGGGAGACGGCGGCGACCATGAGGTCCGTGCTGTCCCAGGGCATGGACGGGTGGTTCCAGCCGAGCCAGGCGACGCGCCGACCGCCGGGTTCGATCCGCGGGCCGGTCATGAAGTCGTGGGTGGACGCCAGGACGCGCACGGCGCCCCGGTCCTCGGCGGCGCGCCCGTCCAGCGGAAGAGCCACGAGGTCGCGGCGCACCAGCGCAGGACCGTCGCCTTCCGCGTGGAGGGTCTCGCGCACGCACCACACTTCGCCGTCGCGGACAGCGAAGTCGCCGTAGCGGCAGGTCTCCCGCTCGGTCGCGGACGGTGTCAACGGCTCGGGGGCGGTATCCGGCCGCCACCGGTAGACGCGCTGGTCGGTCCAGTGGGTGAAGACGATGCCGTCGGCGGTGTCGGCGGACAGCGCGTGCCAGGGGAGTGCCCCGTACTCGTGGAGGCGCGTGCGCACGTCCCAGTCGGGCGGCAGTACCTGCGTGGGCACGCCGTCCGGGCCGTGGCGCATCAGAGCGCTGCGCCCGCCGTCATGGGTGAGGAACTCGGTCCACCAGACCTCTTCGCCGACGAAGCCGGGCCATTCCGGCACCGGCATCCCCTCGGCGACGTCGGCGGCCCGCACCGCGGAAGGCCAACTCCCGTATTCGATCGTTCGCTTGGGGGGTGACTGGCTCTCGGCGTGCTGGCTCTCGGCGGGTGAACCGCTCCGACGATGTGACACGGAATTCACCTCATCTGGCGTGTGGCGGAGGCCGGCGGCTTGGGATGACGGTCGAGCAGCAGAGCGATCAGGACGGCCGCCGCGTCCTCGTCGTTCGACGGCAGGACGATGTCCGCGGCGCGGCGCACCTCCAGCGGAGCGTTGGCCGGGGCGGCGCCGAGGCCGGCCAGGCGCAGCATGGCCAGGTCGTTGAGGCCGTCGCCGACAGCCACGGCCGCGCCCGGGGGGACGCCGAGCCGGGCGCAGAGGCGGCTGAGCGCCTGGGACTTGCCGACACGTGGCGGCATGAGTTCGACGAAGTCCGGTCCCGAGGCGGTGGCCGACGCCTTCTGACCGGCCGCCCTTCGGACCTCTGCCACCACGGTCGCGTCGCAGAACGTCGCCGTATGGACGAGAACCTTCGGCACGACGTCGGGCAGGCGGGCTTCGGCGGCTGTGCGCAGCCGTACGACGTTGCTCCAGAGGGCCGCGGCCCGGCGCGGGAACGGGTCGATGACGAGGGTACGGTCCGTCAGATCCAAGGCGCAGGACCAGGCCGGGTGGGCGGACCTGAGCCGGGCCACGAGTCGTAGCGCCTGGTCCGGGGAGAAGCCCGAGACATGCGGAGGGCCGGACCCGGGGGCGTGGACCACCGCCCCGTTGCTGTAGGCCCAGGACGTGCCGGCGGGCATCCGGTCGTACACCGCCGCGGGCACGTCACGGCGGGGACGGGCGGTGAGCACGGCGAGGGCCAGGCCCGCGTCCCGGGCCCGGTGGAGCGCGGAGACCACGGGGTCGGTGAGCCGGCCACTCGAGTCGAGCAGGGTGCCGTCGAGGTCGCAGGCGAGCAGACGGGGCGCGATCGCGATCATGGTCCGCTGCCCCTTCATCCGGTCGTGGACGGGAGCCGTGCCCGGCGGCGGTGCTCCGGGCGCAGATGGCACCACAGCAGGAAGGCGACGCCGACCAGGGCGCAGGCCGCTGTCGAGGCGGCGGCCGGGCCCGGCCCTGCGGCCTCCAGTACCACTCCGGCCAGGGCCGACCCCAAGGCGGAGCCCGTGGTCAGGAGTGTGATCAGCCAGGCGAACGCCTCGGTCACGGTACCCGCGGAGGCGAGGCGGTCCACGACGGTGAAGGACACGACGAGTAGCGGGGACAGGAACAGACCTGTCGACAGGCAGATCGGCGCCATGAGCCAGAATGGGGCCATCGTGGCGACGAGCCCGTAGGTCAAGGTCAGGCCCACACCGCAGAGCGCTGCCTGGGCGGTGTGCGCCAGGGACCAGGTGCGGCGGCCGTAGCCCAGTGCGCCGATGAGGGCTCCGCAGGCCGAGAGGGCGAGCAACAGGCCGGCCCCGCCGGGCACGTGGTGGCGTTCGGCGTAGGCGACGGCCACGATGTTCAGGCCGCCGATGGCCCCGCCCGCTCCGGCGAGGCCGAGGAAGAGGAGGACCAGGGGGCGGCTGCGCAGTGGGCCGAGCCAGTCGCGCGGGCCGGGCTCGCCCCGCCAGTCACGCGAGGGGCGCGAGGTCGCCATGAGCGCAGTCCCGGTCAGGCAGAGGGCGGCGGCCAGGACCAGCGCGATCTCCGGCGGGCCGAGCGCCACGGTGACCGCGACCAGCAAGGGGCCGCCGATGAATACCAGTTCCTGGGCTGCGGCGTCCATGGAGTAGGCACGCTGGATGTCCTTCTGCCCCACCAGGCGGGGCCACAGCGTGCGCAGGCACGGCTCAAGCGGTGGGGCTGCCGCCCCGGCCAGGGCGGCGCCGAGCAGCACCGGTACCGGCTCGGCGGGCAGTGCCGCTACGACGAGTATGCCGCAGCCCGACAGAAGGGCTCCGATGACCAGCACGTTCGTCTGGCCGTGCTGGTCGACCAGGCGGCCGAGTACCGGTCCGCCGATGGCGCCCGAGACGGCGAGTACCGCGGTGGCCACGCCGATGAACTGGAAGTCGGCGTCGTGGGCGCGCAGGGTGAGCGTCATGGCGAGCGCCGTCATCGCGGTGGGAAGCCGCCCGGTCAGCGAACCGCCGAGGGAGCGCGGAACGGACGGTCTGCGCAACAGGCCGAGATAGGTCACGGTGCGGGTTCCCCTTCCGCGGGTTCTCTCTTCGCCGTGCGTGGTACCGCGGGCTCTTGGTCGAGCAAGCGCACGGAGAGGCCGGTTAGCGCGTCCTGCTCGAAGTGCAGGACGAGGTCCCCGGTACCGGTCAGCTCGGTGTCGGGCGGCTGGTGGCTGAGCGGTGCCCACAGCCATCCGCTGTCCAGCCAGACGCGGCCGACGGTCTCCCCGCTGCGTGCCTGCGGAATGGCCGGCACGACGTGCTGGGGCACCTCACGTACATCGACGGCGCAGACCTGGCCGTCCTCGGCGATGCTCACGGAGACGACGGCCCGGATCTCGACGCGGGTTCGCCCCGAGGTGCCGGAGCGGCCCTCCACTCCGTCCGGTGCGGAACGCTCGGCCCGGAGAACACCTGCATCTGCGTTCCAATGGGTGACGAAACTGTGCGGCGCCATGACAGGGCTCCCAATCAGGTGGCGGGACCGTGCCCCGCGTCACACATGCTGAAGGCGTTCGAAACCGGTCGCGGGTGGGGTGCCCAGACAGGCCGGGCGCAGTTCGACCTCGCCGAGCACCGTGTCGGCCGGGGTCGATGCCACCCAGGACACCACCGAGGCGACCGATTCGACGCTCATCTTCGTCCTGGCGAAATCGTCGTCGAAGTTGCGGATGGCGCCGGGGCTGAGCAGTGTGGTGCGCACTCCCTGGGGGCGCTCCTCCATCAGCAGCACCTCGGCGACGGCGCGCAGCGCCGCCTTGGTCGCGCAGTAGGCCACCCCTCCTTCGAAGGGCCGGTCGCCTGCGTGGGAACCCATCAGGACGATGTGGCCACCCGCGGCCCGCAGAGCCGGCAGCGCAGCCTGGATGATGCGCACGTTCGCGGTGAGGTTGACCGCGACGGCGCTGTCCCAGTCGGCGGGGTCCAACTCGCCGAGCGTGCCGAGGCTGCGGGTCACCGCGTTCAGGACCAGGAGGTCGAGTGCGGGCACGTCGGCGAGGACCGTGCGGGCCGCGTCGTATGCCGCCTGCCCGTCGGCCAGGTCGGCGGTCAGGGGGTCGGTGTGGTCCGGGCAGGAGCGCCGGTTCAGGCAGTGCACCTCGAAGCCGTCTGTGCCGAGCCGGTCGCGGATGGCGCGGCCCGTGCCCCGGTTCGAGCCCGTCAGCAGGGCCTGCCGCCTAGGCATGGGTGATGATCCGCAGGAGCTCGGTCCACCGCTTGATGATCTCGGCGCCGGTGGCCCCCTGGCGGAACAGGTCCTTGTCGTAGCACTCTCCGGCCGTGGTGCGCAGCCGCATGCAGTCGGGGGATATCTCGGAGTTGATGACCACGCCCCGCTCCGGGTCCGGCGCGATGATGAGGCAGAAGTCCCACAGGTCCAGGGGGGCCAGGAGGGTCCGGAGCACCGCGTTGCAGCGCTGCGCGAGCGCGTGGTAGGCATCGACGTCGATGCCGAGCATGCGGAGGTAGTCCTCGCCGATGGGCTGGTCCTCGGGGTCGGTGCGGTAGTCGAACTTGACCACAGGCCGGTCCAGTTGCTGCCCCTCGGTGAACAGGCCGGGGTACTTGCGCATCGTCGATCCGGTCGCGCGGTTCTTGACGATGACCTCGAAGGGCGAGGCCGGCCGATAGTCGGCGAGGTAGGACAGCGGACTGGTCCGCTCGCGAAACACGGTGTGCACGCCCTCGGCGGCCAGTCGGCCGGAGACGTGCTCGAAGAAGTCGAGGCGAAGTTCGGCCGTGCCGTCGATCAGTTCGTCACGGTCGTAGGTGTAGCTCCGCAGGGACGGAATCATCTCGACCAGACAGGTGCCGTCGTCGAGCAGCCAGACCTTCTTGCTGCGCCCCTCAATGTCGGGCGTGCGGGACTTGGCTTCGGAATTCATGGCAGGAATCCATTCTGATGCGTGGTGCTCGTCGGCAGAGAACAGCCGCGGCTCATCGGTTCCAAAGCCGCACGGAAAGAGCGGTGGAGAAGCCTGGAAAGGCGCGCTGAACCTTGTGGAAAGGTCCTGTGATACGTGAGGAGCGCTGGTCGATCAGGTCCGTCGAACGTATTTCGTGTGAACCCTAGTTGTGCTGCGGAGTGTCCGTCAACCCGCTTTAGGGATCCGGGGAAACAAACCTCAGGCGCTGTCCGCTGCGACCGTATTCGTGTTTACGGTCTTGCGTGAATACAGATTCCGGCGGCCCAGGAACAGGATCGTCACCGTCAGGGTGACCCCAAGGACCCCGCAGGCCGCGCCCCAGTGCCCGTCGGCGCGTTGCAGCACGATCCCGGTGATCGCGGAGCCTGCCGAGGTGCCTGCCGCGAACAGGGTGATCAGCCAGGCGAAGGCCTCGGTCGTCGTGCCGGTCGGCGCGAGTTCGCCGACCAGCATGAAGGTGGTGGCGAGCAGCGGCGCGAGGAACAGCCCCGTGAGGACCATCAACGGGCCCATGAGCGGCGCGGGCGGCAGCAGGACCAGGAGCGTGTAGCCCGACAGCAGCCCCAGGGCGATCGCCAGAGCACGGCGTGGCAGCGGGGCTGTCCAGCTGCGGGCCCCGTAGGCCAGGACACCGACGAGCGAGCCTCCCGCGTGCAGGGCGAGGAGCGCCGGCGCACCGCCGGGGAAGCCCTGGTGTTCCGCGTAGTGGACGACGAGGAGGTTGAGCGTGCCGATGGCGAAGCCGACGCCGGTCAGGCAGACAAGGAGCAGGACCAGGCCCCGCTCACGCAGCGGCCCCAGCCAGTCGGCCGACCTGGCCACGGGCCGCCAGCGCCGGGAAGGCCTGGCCGTGGCCACGATCAAGACGCCTACGAGACCCAGCATCGCCTGTGCCCAGAGCACCGCGGTGGGCGCTGCCACGGCCAGCGTGCCCGCCACCACCAACGGGCCTGCCACGAAGACCAGTTCCTGGGCGGTGGAGTCGAGGACGTAGGCGGATTCCAGGTCCTCCCGGGGGACGAGGTCGGGCCACAGGGCCCGTAGGCAGGGCTCCAGCGGGGGCGTCGCGGCACCGGCGAGCGCGGCGCCGAAGAGTACGAGGAGCTCACGGTCGGGGGCGATGGCCAGGGTGATGAACCCGACCGCGGCGAGGACCCCCGTGGCAGCCAGGATCCAGGTCTGTCCGCGCCGGTCCACCCAGCGGCCCACGGCGGGCGCCCCCAGCGCCGCGGCGACGGCGAAGGTGCCGGACGTGAGCCCCATGAAGCCGTACGAGGCACCGGCGTCGCGCAGCGCCAGGGGGATGGCGAGTGCGGCCATCGCCGACGGCAATCGTCCCACCCAACTGCCCGTGAGGAGCCGGAACACCGACGGGCGGCGGATCACGTGCAGGTAAGGCATGCGTCGTCCTTTGCGTGGGTTGGCGCCGGTCTCCTGCCGCAGGCCTGTCTGCACCGGTGGACCACCGGCAGGCAAGATCATTTCGTAAGGTATCCGCCTGATCGAGACTCCTGTCAAGGGCGCCTTGGAGGGGATGGATCGCTTCCGGCCGGTCCGCGCTTCGTGCGGGCGGCACGTCAGGACGCGGGGCCTGTGCGATGAGCTGCGCCAGGTGCGTGGCGGACCGTTCGGTCCGCCAC
>NZ_BAAHCA010000094.1:0-10106 GCF_054776295.1 Streptomyces sparsus | reverse complement strand
GGCCCTCGACGCGCCGTCCGACGTCGGCGCGCTCGCCTTCCCGGCCGGCGGCGGCCCCTGGACCGGCGGCGGGGACGTGGTCACCACCGCGGGACGGGTCTTCTTCACCTACGGCGGGCGGACCGCGTCCTGCTCCGGCAACGCCGTCACCAGCGCCAACCGCAGCACCGTCATCACCGCCGGGCACTGCGTGCGGATGGACGGCGCCTGGCACACCAACTGGGTGTTCGTACCCGGCTACCGCGACGGCCAGCGCCCCTACGGCACCTGGGCCGCCACCAGCACCCACGCCACCGCGCCGTGGGTCGCGAGCGAGGACATCAACCACGACGTCGGCGCCGCCGTCGTCGCCCCGCTGGACGGGCAGCGGCTCACCGACGTCGTCGGCGGCCAGGGACTGGCGTTCAACACCGGCTACAACCGGGACATGTACGCCTTCGGTTTCCCCGCCGCCGCGCCCTACGACGGTGAGAAGTTCATCTACTGCAGCGGCCGGACGTCCCGCGACTTCCTGCTGTCCCGCAGCCACGGCATGGTCTGCGACATGACCGGCGGGTCCAGCGGCGGCCCCTGGTTCACCGAGTTCGACGAGGCCACCGGGCGCGGACTGCTGTCGTCGGTGAACAGCTTCAAGTACAACTTCCTGCCCAACCGCATGTACGGCCCCTACTTCGGACCGGAGGCGCAGACCCTCTACCAACAGGCCCAGGCCGGCTGACCCACCCGGCTCGGACCCACCGGCCCCCGCAACCCCGCCAGGGTTGCGGGGGCCGGTGCGTGCGCGGCGACGCGACAGGACCAGCCCAAGCGGGTGCGCCCGGGCGTGACGCGGACCGCACCCGTCGGCCCGTGTCACGCCCGGCGTGCCCCGCGGCGGCTCAGCCGACGCGGTAGACGGCGGTGGTGCCGGAGACCTCATGGCCGACGACGAGCAGCGGGTCGCCGGTCGGGCTGTCCTTCGCGGGGATGAACAGCAGGCCCTCCGGTCCCAGGTCCCCGGCGGTCCCGGCGGCCGGGTCGCCGGTGAAGTCGCGGGAGTTGACGTGCCCGGCGAACTTCGGTGCGCGCGGGTCGGTCAGGTCGTAGGCGACGATGCCGCCGGCCCGCTCCAGGCCGACGAAGGCGTACGAGGTGCCGCGCACGGTGCCGGTGGTGACGCCCTCCGGCTCGGGCCCCTTGTTGTCGCTGCGTCCGTCCGGCTCGTTCTCGGTGTGGTTGGTGTTGAAGTGGGCCGGGTTGAGCCGGGCGGTGAGTTGCTCCAGTTCGTCACCCGAGTCCCACAGCAGCCGTCCGCGGCTGTCGCGCACCGACAGCGACCGGCTGCCGAACGCGTGCAGTTCGGTGACGCGGCCCTGCGCGTCACGCGGTGAGGCCGAGCTGACGTTGAGGCGGCCCAGGGCCGCGTCCCGCTGGAGTTCGGCTGCGTTCGGGAACGCCTTCGGCGAGAGCTGGAGGGACTTGACCCGCACCTCCTCCTCGAAGCAGCCCCACTCGCGAGCGTCGCCCTCGTTGGCGGTCACCAGGAAGTTTTTGCCACGGGAGGAGAACGCGGCAACCGCGTCCGGCTGGTACATGCCCTTGACCGGCCAGTTGCGAATGTGAGCACCGCCGTCCCGGTCGGAGGCGTCCAGACCGTTGCCGGGCGCGCTGTGGTCCTTCAGCCCCAGCGGAACGACCTTCTTCACGCGGGCCCGCCGCAGGTCCACGACGGCGAGCGCGTTGTTCTCCTGGAGGGTGACCCAGGCGGTGCGGCCGTCGGCGGAGACCGCCACGTACTCCGGTTCCAGGTCCGAGCTGGCGGAGGCCCCGGGGCCCGTGAGACGCACCCCGGCCTTGCGGAGCTGCTTCTCCTTGCCGTCCCACTTCCCGAACCCGGCGGTGCCCCCCCCCGCGCCGCGCAACCGCCCGTCGCGTCCCCGGTCCAGATCGACGACGCTGACCGAACCGGCGGGGTCGTCGGCCTCCGCCGCACAGTACGACTCCGGTTCGCCCTCGTTGGCGACGACCAACCGGTCGCCGCGCGGGGTGAAGGTGACCATGTCGGGCAGCGCGCCGACCCGCACGTCGCGCAGATGCCTGCCGTCGGCGGCACGGAAGAACGCCACCGTGCCACGGTCGGTCTTGCGGTCGGCCTGCTGGGCCACGGCCACCAGGCCGTCGTGCACGGCGACGCTGTTGGCGCCCGGCGTGGCCAGCTGCGCCACGCGCCGCGGCTGCGACGGCCGGGTGAGGTCCAGCACGTCGACCGTGCCGGCCTGGGCGTTGACGGTGAAGACGCGGCGGGTGGCCGGGTCGTATGCGGTGATCTCAGCGGCGCCCTCGTCGAACGCGCCGCTCTCGTACCGGCCCAGCAGGGAGAGGTGGAGCGGCTTGCCGTCACCGCCCTTCGGCTTGGGGGCCGCTGTGGCGGGCGGGAGAGCGGTCGCGCCGAGGACGGCGGTGATGGCGACGACAAGGAGCCGGGTGCGCTGCTTCATGGTCGACGAGCGTGGCCGTGACCCGCTCCCGGCGGGTGAACGGCGGCAGCAGCGGCGGTGAACAGCACGGCAACAGCGGCCGGACCGGTGGGCGGGCCGTGTACCTGCTCCGCAGCCCGAGCGGCAGGCTGCGGGGCAGGTACACGCGTGTCACACGGGGTCAGACCGACCGGAAGCCGTCACCCCGGACACCAGTCACGAACGCCGCCCAGGCCGACGAGCCGAACACCAGCGCCGGCCCCTCCGGCGCCTTCGAATCCCGCACGGGGACCACCCCGGGGAACCCGTCGGCGACCTCCAGGCATTCGCCGCCGTTGTTCCCGCTGTGGCTGGACTTCCGCCAGGCTCCCTCAGGGACGCGTATGAGCTCGGTCATGAGTGACATTCCTTCAGGACGGAGTCGATCAACGGGGCTGTCTCGTCCGGAGCCAACGCCGTCGCCTTGAGCAGATCATAGGCTTCGGACGCCTCCTCGACTTCGTCCCGATCGGCCAAAACGTAGCCACGGGGAAAGCCGTCCACATGGACCACGTCCCCGCCCTCACCGAACGACAGGAGCCCGAACGGACTGCTCCAACCGTGATAGGGCCGTCCCCGCTCCGCGATGATCTGCACGACGTGCGGGGGCGTCTGAGCGACCTCGCGCAGTCGAAGCAACTGCTCGACCATCACGTTGGCGTCACCGACGGTTCGACGCAGCACGCCCTCGTCCAAAATCAGCCAGAGCCGGGGCGGCTCCGATCGCTGGAGGATGTGCTGCCGTTCCATCCGAGCCGTCACCAGATCGTCGAGATTCGTCGGGCGGCCCGTACGCAACACGGCCCGCGCGTACGCAGCCGTCTGCACGAGGCCCGGCACCAGTTGCGGATGGAACATGCTGATGGCCGTGGCCGTGAGTTCAAGCTCGACGTACTCCCGGAACCAGGGCGGGAACGCATAGCGCAAGGCCAACGGCCAGAGCCGCGCGAAACGGCCGCCCGCGCCGGGAAAGACCCGGTCACAGGACTCCGCGAACTCCCTGTGCGGCACTCGCTGTCCGGCTTCGATCTTCGCGACCAGCGAGTAGCCGCAGTTCGCGGCTTTCCCGAGCTCTGCTCGCGAAAGCCCCAACCGCTCACGCTCCAGCCGCACCTCTGCCCCGAAGTGGGCAAGTGCCGAGGCAGCCGGGTCGTTCGCAGCAATCTGGTCTCGTTCCACTCGCATGACGCAGCGCGCCCCCTTGGACAGTCGTGCTTGTCCAGCCTTACCCCCTTCCCGAGCATAGGAGCACAGGGCGACGCTGGGTGCACAGAAAGTGAAAACGACTCCGAGGTGCACCATGCCGTTTCCCCCACCGGATGCCTCCGACCTGCGACGCGTCGCTGACGCGGCCCTGGCCGGGATCACACCCGCGCTCGCTGCCCGAGACCTGGAATGGCTGACGCCTCCGGCGCCGCCCCGCGAACCCTTCAGGATCACCGGACCGGACGCGTTGACCGCCGACGACTGGCACCGCGTCCTGATCGGCCTGCGCCACCGGGTGAACCGGTGATCGCCGCCGGGAGGACGGGTGAAGCCGCCTGCGCCGCCGACGAGTTGACGGCCGCCCTGACCGCGGCCGGAGTCCGGGTCACCGGTACGGGCGTGGAACCGCTGGTGTGGGACTGCCCGACGGACGGCCCGGTGCGCCTCGTCGAACTGGGCAGCGCCCGGCCGACGGACGTGCGCCGGCTGGCCGCGATCGTCCGCGCAGGGGCACGCGGATGACCGGCCGGGAAGGGCTGGAGATCGTGCGGGACGTGGCACGCGACGAGGTGGGCGTGATCGTGGTCCGCGGGCCCGCCCACGTGGTCATGCGCCCGATCGGCGGCGGACCGCACTGGCAGGCGGCACTCACCGACATCGGACCCGTCACCCGCCCCGAACTCCTCCGAGCCAAGCTCCGCGACCTCAACCACCACAGCGTGCGGGGCCGCCCGTGAGCAGTCGGCCCGCTGACCGTGCTGGGTGGCGCCGGGCGGCGCCATTCGCCCCCGTCCTGGCCCCCGCCTCCGAGTTCAGTCACCGGTTCGATCGTCACGCCACTCCGCCCTTCCGGCACTGCCGCAGTAAATGCGTACACCTCACCCCTGCGGCAGTTGCGGACGCGTTTCCGCGATCGAGCATCCGTGTCAGCTCCCGTAGTCGTCTGCACTGATGTCCGAAGTCCTCTGCACACGCGTCGGCTGAGGTCGGCGACGGTCGCGCTCGTCCGAACTTCCCGTGCACTCGCCTACGAACGCGCGGGTCACCTGTGCAGACGACTTCGGACATTGATAGTCCGGCGCAGTCCGGGAACGGTGCCTCCGTACCTCACGGCGCCGCACGGGCCAGGAAGCCCTGCAACTCTCGATGCCGAAACTGATAACCCGCACCCGCCGTCCGCATCAATCCCGCCTCGCAGCACCAATCGAGAAACCGCCCCAGCCGGAACGGCAACCACACCCCCTGCGCCCACCAGCGGCGGGTGCAGAGAAGAAGAGCCAGATACCGCGTACTGGCCACCCCGAGCATGAACCCGAGCACGAGCCCGAGCACGAGCCCGGCCGCGAACCCGAGCGCGACCGTGTGCCCAACCCCGATGTCGGCCGTGAGCCCGTACACGACCCCGAACACGAACCCCTCGAACGCACACACCACGAATATGAACGCGAACTCACCGCGAAAGTTGCCCCGCGGCGTCCCCCCGCTCCCAACTGCGCCCACGAGCACGCCCGCGAGCCCGAGCCCGAACCCCATCCCGGCCTTGAGCCCGAACACGAGCCCGACCACGATCCCGACCACGACCGAGAGCACGAGGTCCGCCACGAGCCGACGGCGTCCCGCTGAGGTCCGCACGGCCGTCACATCCACCCGCGCAGGCATGGGCCACCAAACCCTGGCAGAGGCCACGACGGCCAGAATCAGGAAACTGGACACCAGCAGCCCCCCGGGCCAGAACCCCCCAAGCCCCAGGGCAAGCAGCGGTGTGGCGGTTAGGAGGGCGTGGGTGTTGCGGGGGTGGTGGGTGCCGGCCAGGGGCCACAGTTCATGGAGAACGAGGTCGGTGCCCGGCAGTCGGCGTCCGCCGACGGTTCGGCCGGTTTCGGTGTTGGTGTGCAGGTAGGCGGCGAGGACGGTCAGCCAGGCGCGGACCTGGTCCGGTGTGTATGCCGCTGGGGTAGTGGAGGCTGTGCCTGGGGCGCCGCTGTCGGAGGTCAGGGTGGCGGCTGGGATCAGTAGGCCGTGGAGGTGGTCACGGACCTTCTCCACGGTGTTCAGGGCGGGGTCGAGGAGTTCGGTGGGGTAGCGGTCCCAAGTGCCGTCCGGGCGGCGCCGGTCGTAGACGGCGGCGGCGACCGTCAGCCGCCAGGGAGTGGACAACGCGCCCGCGAGCGGGCCGTCCGGGTCCTGCGCGATGGCGTCCAGGACCGGCTCCCACCGCCCGGCCCCGGCGATCCGCGTGGTCAGGAAGTCCCACGCCGCTTCCGCGGTGACGGGGCGGAGGGTGATACGGGCGGCGTCCTGCGCCCACGCCCCCTCCCCTTCCAGCACCTCGTACGGGGTGCTGCGGCAGGTAACGATCAACTGGCCCGGGATGGTGCCGTCGAGGTAGGCGTTTATCCGCCGCACCGCAGCAGCCGCGCGTGAGACGCGGGCCGGCCTGGCTGCCGGTTCGTCTTCGTCCATCTCGTCCAGGCCGTCCAGGACCGGCAACACCCGCCGCGCCATGACCAGTGCCTGGGCGGCGCGTGGCTTCAGCCGGTAGTCACGGACCAGACGGTCCGCGACCCACTCATCCAGGGTCTGCCGGTCGGGCTCGAAGCCGGACAGCGCCATGCGCACCGGTACCGCCTCCCCGCCTTCGCGGTCGTGCAGCAGATGCAGCATCAAATGCACCGCCAGCACCGTCTTCCCCGCACCGGACGCACCCGTCACCACCAGCCGTCCCGGGCGCAGCCGCCGGTAGTAGCCAGCGATCTGGTTCAGGGTGCCAGTAGGGGCGGCGCCGTCGGCGTTGTGCGCCGGAGTGGGCGTGAAGTCGAAAGCGACATCGATCGTGCGAATGGTGCCGCCCAGCAGCTGCCGGTGGGCCTGCTCTTCCTGACGCGCCACCACATCAGCGAGCCGGTCCGCGAGGCCGGCGGTATCGGTGTCCTGCCACACCAACGTGCGGCGGGCCATCAATCCGGCCCACACCGCAGCCACCAGCCCGCCGACCCCCACCAGCCCCCCGACCGGGTCGACGTCACCAGTTCCCGCCCAGAAGACCACCCACACCAACACCACGGCAGCCACCACCGCCACCGAAGCCCACACCCACCCGAACCCACGCCCCGACCCCATGCCCCCATCCTTACCCAACCCACCCGCAGCACGCGCCCGGTGCACCAATGAAGGCACCGTCACACACCTCGCCGCTGTGAGTTCGCAACACGGTCACGAGCGGGTCTTCTTGAGGGGTCTGTGGCAGATGAGGCTGCGGGCGAGGGAGACGAAGGCGTCATGAAGGTCGGTGCGGCGTACCCAGCGGACGGCGAGGCGCGCACCTGCGAGCGCGAGTCGGCACCCGGCGGTCAGTCCTCGCCCTCGAAGAGGGACGGAATCCACTCGCTGGCGCCCAGGGGGAAGTCGTAGCGCGGGCGTCCGGCGGCTGAGCTGGTGCGGAAGGGCCTGCCCGCGTCGTCCACCCGGAGCGTGCCCTGCCGCCCGTTGCTCGTCCAGCGGAGCTCCAGGTGCCAGCGCACGTCGTGTGTCGTCGTGTGCGCGGTGACGAACAGCACCTCGGGGTCAGCCGCGCTGACCGTGTAGGGGAAGCCGCGTTGGCCCGCCTTCGGCACGGCGCCTGGTCGGGCCGCGTCCAGGTCGACGTCGAAGGACCTGGTCTCGATCCCGCCGCCGCATCCGACCCCCATGGTGTAGGCGTTCCAGTCGAGTGGTGAGGCCTTGCCGACCACCCGCACGTCGAGGGACTGGATGACGACGGTGGCCTCGTTCCGCCCCTGGACCGTCAGTTCCACCAACTGCCCGTCCGCGGCCACCGCTCCCATTGCGTGCACCCAGCGTCGGGCGTCCTGTTCGAGTGGCGGCGACTGCACCTGCTCCGGCTCCCGGTCGACCAGGTACGCCTGGGCACAGGGGTGTTCCCAGACGTTGGAGCGGACCGATACCGTCAGCGGCGGCCCGTCCGTGGCCGCGCGGTCGCCGGTTCTGCGACGGTCGTCGCCCGGCGTGGTCGGGCCGGAGAGCGCGGTGTCCGGCTTGGCCCGCGTTGCCGAGCCATCGCTGTCCGCATTCGAACCGGACGGGGACGGGGAACCGGTATTCGGCTGGGAGACCTCGGTCGGGCCTGCGCTGGCCTCGGACGGGGAGCCGACTGCCCGGGTCCGGTTGTCGTCCGTCACCGCCGTCCCGCTGATCCGGTCCACGGCGACGGCGGTGCCGGCCAGGACCGCCGTCGCCAGCGCGACCGCCAGAACCGCCCGTCGCCTGCCGTGCCGGCCGGACGGCCAGGTACGTCTGATCGGCTTGCAGGCCGAAGGGCCGGTGGGAGACGGGTCGGTAGGTGACGGGTCGCCGGTTTCCGTCGGACGACTCGGGGCGGGTGGTCTGCCGAAGGTGGCAGCGGCTCTGCGGTCACTTCGCCGTGACGCGTCCGCGACGATCCACAGCCGGTGCAGCTCGACCAGTTCCTCCGGCGTCGCTCTGCACACCCTCCCCATGCGCTCGACCGGGACGAACTCCGCCGGCACCGATTCGCCACTGCAATAGCGGTGCAGCGCGGACGCGCTGAGGTGCGACCGCTTGGCGAGCACCCCGTAACTCAGTCCCGAGCGGTCCTTCAACTCACCCAGCAGCGCGGCGAACTCGTTCTTCTCGCCCGGTGCCCCCATGAACCCATCCCCTCCGGGTGTTCCAGGGGGCGGCCATTCCCCCAGGCCAGAGCCGGTGCGCGCATCCCAGCGTCCCGATATCTCCCAGGCGTTGGCAGGTGGGACGGAATGCGGCACAAGCTGCGGTCATCAAAGCACGCCACGACCGGCGACCAGCCGGGAGTACGGCGCTGTTCACCTGTCGGCGCACGACCGGCACTTCACGAAACGGATGACCCATGTCTGTCTTCCTCCGCACCCGTAAGCCGCTGCTCGCCGCAGTGACGGTCACCGTCGCCGCCCTGTCACTCACCGCCTGTGCGAGCGAGACGGGATTGCGGACCGAGAGCACCAACACTCCGCAGCCCTCCATCGGCAGCGGCACGGCGTCGATGGCCGACAGCGACACCATGCCCGTGGACGACAGCGACACCGCCTCCGTGACCGACGAGTCCTCGTCTGCTTCCGGTGGCAAGCGTCCGACCGGCGAAGCCGGCACCGGCCCGGCACGGACGACGTCTGCGGCGAACAGCCGGGTGGCGTGCACCGGCAGCAACACCCGGACCACCGCCAAGCCGTTGTCCCGCCCGTTGAACCACGTGCTGCTGACCGCCACGAACACCGGAAGCCGCGTCTGCGACCTCTACTACCACCCCGCGGTCCGCTTCGACGAGGCGCAGTCCGTGCCGCCCGCCATGGAGCACACCAAGCCGCAGGCGGTCACCACTCTGAAGCCTGGAGAGTCGGGTTACGCGGTGGTCATCACGTCTTCGGCTGACGGCAGCGGCGGGGACGGCCGGATCGCCAGCAAGCTGCGAGTGGGATTCTTCGACGCCGACCGGCGGAGCGTCGGTCCGGTGGCCACTCCGCGGCTTCCCGCCGAGGGTGTGCACGTCGACGAATCGGTCCGGGTCGGCTACTGGCTGCCGTCCATCGAGGCCGCCCTGTCCTGAAGCAGCACCCTCGCGCTCGGCAACGGACTCCGAGCGCGCCGCTCGCCGGAGAGGGGGCCGCTCACCCGGGCCCGCCTCCCCGGCTGCGAGCACCCGGGACGAGCCCCCGCATACTGGACGGCATGAAGCTCAGCCGCCCGGTGTCCTGGTTCCTGCTCGCCTTCGGCGTGTGGTCGTGGTTCATCTGGATCACGTTTGTCAAAAACTTGTGGAATGACGCCAGCGGACTCGCGTTCGACGAGTCGGGTGATCCCACCGGGTACTTTTGGGTGCACCTGCTGCTCGCGATCGTCTCGTTCGTCCTGGGCACGGTGATCGGCGTCATCGGTCTGCGCGGGGTCCGCGCGCTGAGGCGCACGGACGAACGTCTCTGAGTCAACGTCCTGCTGGGGCGGGGAGGACCGGTCATGGCCGTATTCATCGTGGTCGCACTGTCGATCCTGTGCGTCTTCGGTGCGGTGCACTGGTACCTGTGGCGGCGCCTGGTGCGGGACGTGTCCGCGCCCGGCGGCTGGTACCGGCGCGTCGGCACGGTGCTGATGGTCGCACTGCCGGTCGTGATGGTCGCCGCCCAGCTGTCGGGACGCTCCGAGCTGCCGTTCGTCGTGCAGCAGATCCTCGCGTGGCCGGGCTTCATGTGGTTCGCGCTGCTGGTGTACCTGCTCCTCACCCTGCTGGTCCTGGAGCCGCTGCGCCCGCTGGCCAGGCGGCTGCTCGCCCGGCGGGCGCGGGGCCGGGAGCAGACGGAGCGGGACCCCGGGCAGCGGCTGACATCCGCCGAGGAGGTGCCGGCGACCGTGGGCGCG
>NZ_BAAHCA010000093.1:0-10143 GCF_054776295.1 Streptomyces sparsus | reverse complement strand
ATCTCTGCTCGACCTCGCCATGCCCCGCGACGTGGACGCGGCCGTGCACCGGATCCACGGCGCGCGCCTGGTCGACATCGAGTCGCTCGCCGAGGCCGCCGCCGACGCCCCGATGGCAGCCGACGTGGACGCCGTGCGCAGCATCGTCGGCGACGAGGTCGCCGCGTTCGGTGCCGCCCAGCGGGCCGCGAAGATCACCCCGACCGTGATCGCGCTGCGCACCATGGCCTCGGACGTCGTCGCCGGTGAGATGGCCCGGCTGGACGGGCGGCTGCCCGGGCTGGACGCCAAGGAGCGAGCCGAGATCACCCAGACCGTGCGGCGTGTCGTGGACAAGCTGCTGCATGCCCCGACGGTGCGCGTCAAGCAGCTCGCCGGGGAGCCCGGGGGCGACGGCTACGCCGACGCACTGCGGGAACTCTTCGACCTCGATCCCTCGACGGTCGCCGCGGTAAGCAAGCCGAACAGGAGCGGCAATGAGCGCGATTGAAGGCCCACTGAGGTTGGGCACCCGCCGCAGCAAGCTCGCGATGGCCCAGAGCGGGCAGGTCG
Source organism: Streptomyces sparsus (assembly GCF_054776295.1). NCBI lineage: Bacteria > Bacillati > Actinomycetota > Actinomycetes > Kitasatosporales > Streptomycetaceae > Streptomyces > Streptomyces sparsus. Next base: position 9,591 of record NZ_BAAHCA010000093.1, on the reverse strand, counting down.
CCGAGCGGGTCCGGCAGCTCACCGGCCGTCCGGTCGAACTGGTGGAGATCACCACGTACGGGGACGTCTCCAAGGAGCAGCTGGCCCAGATCGGCGGCACGGGGGTGTTCGTCTCGGCGCTGCGCGACGCACTGCTGCGCGGTGACATCGACTTCGCCGTGCACTCGCTGAAGGACCTGCCCACCAGCCAGCCCGCCGACCTGGTCGTGGCCGCTGTGCCCGCCCGGGAGGACCCCCGGGACGCGCTGGTCGCCCGGGACGGGCTGACCTTCGAGGAGCTGACGGCCGGTAACGGGCGCACGGTACGGATCGGCACCGGTTCGCCGCGGCGGATGGCACAGCTCAACGCCTGGGCCAGGTCGCTCGGGCGGCGGGTGGAGACGGTGCCCATCCGCGGCAACGTCGACACCCGCATCGGGTTCGTGCGGTCCGGCGAGCTGGACGCCGTGGTACTGGCCGCCGCCGGGCTGACCCGGATCGGCCGCCTCGACGAGGCCACCGAACTGCTTTCGCCGGACGCGGTTCTGCCCGCTCCCGGCCAGGGAGCGCTGGCGGTGGAGTGCGCCGCGAGCAACACGTGGCTCGCCGCCCAGCTCGCCGGGCTCGACGACCCGCACACGCGGGCCGCCGTGACCGCCGAGCGATCCCTGCTCGCCGCCTTGGAGGCCGGCTGCAGCGCACCCGTGGGTGCGCTCGCCGACCTGCTTGTCGACGGGCAGGTTGTCAACGAAATGCGCCTGCGCGGGGTTGTCGGTACCACCGACGGCTCGGCGCTGGTGCAGCTGTCCGCCACCGGTCCCGTGCCGGCGTCCGAGGAAGAGGTGACGGTCGTGTCCGAACGGATGGGCCGGGAACTCGCCGACGCGATGCTCGCCAAGGGTGCAGCCGGTCTGATGGGGGAGCGAGCACTTTGAGCCCCACCACCGCCCACAACCCGACCACGCCGACGGTCGCGACTGCTGCGGCAGCCGTCAACCGGCATCTGTACGGCGCGCACGGACACGTCACCTTCCTTGGTGCCGGACCCGGAGATCCGGGACTGCTGACTCTGCGCGCCGTGGAGGCGCTGGCGCAGGCCGACGTCCTGGTCGCCGATCCGGAGGTCCACGCCGTCGTGCTGACCCACGCCAGGGCAGGCGTGGACGTGCCTCTGCAGGCAGTGGACGACACGGACCACGAGACATGCGCCACAGTCGCCGGTGCAGCAGATCTTGTCATGGCGGCCGCGCGCAACGGCAAGCGGGTGGTCCGTGCGGTCGCCGGTGACCCGGGGCTGGACGCGGACGCCGCCCAGGAGATGCTGGTGTGCGCCGCCGAGGGCATCACCTTCGAGGTGGTGCCGGGCGTCGCCGCCGCGGTCGGTGTGCCCGCGTACGCCGGCGTGCCGCTGCGCGACGCGCACGGCACCGACGTGCGTTTCGTGGACGCCCGCACCGCCGACGACCGCTGCTGGACGGAGATAGGGGCCAGCGACGCGACGGTGGTCATGTCCAGCACGCTGGAGACGGTGACGTCCGCCGCGGCGGAACTGGTCGCCGCCGGGCGCAAGCCCGACACCCCGCTGACCGTGACCGTCGCCGGCACCACCACGCGGCAGCGGACCTGGTCGGCGACGCTGGGCACGCTCGCGCAGACGCTGAAGCAGGCCAAGGTGCTGCCGTCCGCGGACGGCGGTCAGCCGGTGATAGCGGTCGTCGGTGAGCGCAGTGCGCCCGCGCAGCGCGACCAGCTCGCCTGGTTCGAGTCCAAGCCGCTGTTCGGCTGGAACGTTCTTGTGCCGCGGACCAGGGAGCAGGCGGCGTCGCTGTCCGACCAGTTGCGCTCCTACGGCGCGGTGCCCGCCGAGGTGCCGACCATCGCCGTCGAGCCGCCGCGCACCCCGCAGCAGATGGAGCGTGCGGTCAAGGGCCTGGTCACCGGACGCTACGAGTGGATCGCGTTCACCTCGGTCAACGCGGTGAAGGCGGTCCGGGAGAAGTTCGAGGAGTACGGCCTGGACGCCCGGGCGTTCGCCGGGATCAAGGTCGCCGCGGTCGGCGAGCAGACCGCGCGGGCCCTCGTCGAGTTCGGTGTGAAGCCGGACCTGGTGCCCAGCGGCGAGCAGTCCGCCGCCGGGCTGCTGGAGGACTGGCCGCCCTACGACCCGGTCTTCGACCCCATCGACCGGGTGTTCCTGCCGCGCGCGGACATCGCCACCGAGACGCTGGTGGCCGGTCTGATCGAGCTGGGCTGGGAGGTCGACGACGTCACCGCGTACCGCACGGTCCGGGCGTCGCCGCCGCCCGCCACCACCCGCGAGATGATCAAGGGCGGCGGTTTCGACGCGGTGCTGTTCACCTCGTCCAGCACGGTCCGCAACCTGGTGGGCATCGCGGGCAAGCCGCACAACGTGACCGTCATCGCGTGCATCGGCCCGGCCACCGCGAAGACCGCGGAGGAGCACGGGCTGCGGGTGGACGTGCTGTCGCCCGAGCCGTCGGTGCACCGGCTCGCCGAGGCGCTCGCGGAGGTCGCCGAGCAGCGCCGGGCGGCGGCGCTGGAGGCGGGCGAGGCCGTCAAGCGGCCGAGTGAGAAGCGGCCGACCCGGAGGAGGGCGCGTTCGTGAACCGGTACGGCAGCTTCCCGGCGGCACGGCCGCGCCGGCTGCGCGGTACGGCGGCCATGCGCCGCATGGTCGCCGAGCACCGGCCGCACCCCGCGGACCTGATCCTGCCGGTGTTCGTGCGGGAGGGCATCAGCGAGCCGGTGCCGATCTCGTCGATGCCGGGTGTCGTCCAGCACACCCGGGACACCCTGCGCAAGGCCGCCGTGGAGGCGGTCGAGGCGGGCGTCGGCGGCATCATGCTGTTCGGGGTGCCGGAGGTGAAGGACGCCGTCGGCAGCCAGGGCACCGACCCGGACGGCGTTCTCCAGGTGGCGCTGCGGGACGTGCGGGCGGAGATCGGCGACGAGCTGGTGGTCATGTCCGACCTGTGCCTGGACGAGTACACCGACCACGGCCACTGCGGGGTGCTGGACGCCGGTGGCCGGGTGGACAACGACGCCACGTTGGAGCGGTACGCCGAGATGGCCCGGGTGCAGGCGGACGCCGGTGCGCACGTGCTGGGGCCCAGCGGCATGATGGACGGTCAGATCGGGCACGTCCGGCGCGCGCTGGACGAGGCCGGGCACGTGGACGTGTCGCTGTTCGCGTACACCGCGAAGTACGCGTCGGCGTTCTACGGGCCGTTCCGGGAGGCCGTCGGCTCGTCCCTGAAGGGCGACCGCAAGACCTACCAGCAGGACCCGGCGAACGCCGCCGAGTCGCTGCGTGAGCTGTCCCTGGATCTCGCCGAGGGCGCGGACATGGTGATGGTGAAGCCGGGTCTGCCCTACCTCGACATCCTGCGCACCTTCACCGAGCAGGTGAGCGTGCCGGTGGGCGTCTACCAGATCTCCGGTGAGTACGCGATGGTCGAGGCCGCCGCGGAGAAGGGCTGGATCGAGCGCGACCGGGCGGTCCTGGAGACGCTGACCAGTTTCAAGCGGGCCGGAGCGAGCCTGGTGCTGACCTACTGGGCGACCGAGGCCGCCCGGTGGCTGACCGCCGGACGCTGAGACGCCGCACGGCTCCCGGCGACGCAGCACGACGGGCCGTACGGGTGCGTGGGGGCGCGTCGGGGTGCGGGGGAGGCCTCAGAAGACGTGCTGGCCGGGTGTCAGCAGGCCGTCCGGGTCGTAGCGGTGGCGGGCCGTGCGCAGCCGGTGCCACGCCGGGCCGAAGTGCTCCTCCCAGTCGGCCGTCCCGAACGGGATCGAGCCGACCGGGTACTGCTTGCCGCCTGCGGCCCGTACCGTCTCGTACGCCTCCCGGTTGGCGGTGACCAGCCGTTGCACGGTGGCCTCGTCCTCCGGCGGGCAGGTGCGCAGCACCGCCAGCAGGTACGGCACCGGGTCGTGGGGCATGCTCAGCATCGGGGCGTGCAGCCGGTCGCCGCTGAGCGGGTAGAGCAGCACCACGCCGGCCGGGCCGACGTCAGCCGGGGTGAGGCGGGACAGCAGGTCCGCGGCCACCTCCGCCACGGAGTCGCCCGGCAGCAGCAGGTTGAGCCAGGGGTGCGCCTGGTCCCACAGGCCGGCCTGCTTGAGCTGGGCGACGACCGGACCGAGCCGGTCGACGAAGGCGTAGTAGCCCATGTCCTGGGCCGAGGCACCTGCCGGGTCGTGCCGCAGACCGGCCAGCAGCCGGGTGTCGTCGGGGGCGGGGCCCGCGGGTGGGCCGTAGGCGACGGCCTCCAGCAGGTAGGAGCGGAACGCGCCGTCGCTGTCGGTGGTGACCTGGCCTTCCAGGTAGTCGAACCTGCGCTCCTGCGCCAGGGTGCGCTGGTCGGCCAGGAAGGTCTCCAGGTCGGTGTAGGGCAGCAGGTAGTGCCGGACGGTCTGCGGCGCGGGGACCAGGCGCAGCGTCGCGCCCACCACGACGGCGCACTGGCCGAGCCCGGCCCGCACCGTGTCGAACAGGTCTGCGTGCCGGGTGGGGGAGCAGCGCACCTCCTCGCCGGCGCCCGTCACCACCCGCAGTTCGGTGACGGTGTCCACCTGCGCGCCGTGGCCGTGCGTCTGGCCGCCGATCCCGCCGACGGACAGGGTGCCGCCCACGGACAGTTCCACGTAGTCGGTGAACACCGGCGGGGTGAGGCCGTGTTCGAGGGTGGCCCTGGCGACGTCGCTCCACTTCGCGCCGGCGCCGACGGTGACCGTGTCGCCGTCGACCGGCCCGATGGCGTCCAGCGGCGTCGTCTCGATCACGAGGCCGTTCTCGACCTGGCCCTGCCCGAAGGTGGCGTGGCCCTGGCCGCGCGGCGCGACGGGGATGCCGTGCTCCCGGCAGTAGCGGATCATCGCCACGACGTCGGCGACCGAACCGGGCCGCAGCACGGCCGCGGGCCTGCGGTGCACGATGTGGCCGTAGTCGTCGGCGGCCGACGTGCGGGAGGCCTCGTCGGTGAGCAGCGTGCCGTCGAGCGGCGGCGTGTGGGCGAGGTCGGGGCCGGGCGGCGGACCCCCTTCGGTGGCCCAGGCCCGAGCCGTCGGGTCGAAGCCGATCACCACCGCCGCCGCGGCCATGCTCTGCAGGACGGTGCGACGGGTCGGTTCCGGAAGGTGCATGCGGGGTTCCTCTCGACGACTGCGGTGGGCGGACGTCAGGACGGTAACCCGTGACAGGCGCCGTGAGAACGGCTTCGCGCAGGCCGGAGCAAGTCCGTGCCGCCACCGGCGACGGCCCGAACTCCTCTGGGAGTCCGGGCCGTTGACTGCCGGTGCGGGTCGGGGGCGTCCCCGCGGAACGGGCGGGGCCCCGCCGGGGTGCGTCAGAGGCGGGCCGGGGTGCGGATGCCCAGCAGGGCCATGCCGCGGTGCAGGGTGTCGGCGGTCAGCCGGCACAGGAACAGCCGGTTCTCCACCGTCGCGCGGTCCTCCGCCTTCAGCACCGGGCAGTGCTCGTAGAAGCCGGTGAAGTGCGACGCCAGCTGGTAGAGGTACGCGGCGAGCTTGTGCGGCTCGTAGCTCTCGGCCACCGCGGCGAGCGTGTCGCCGAACTCGTCGAGGTGCAGGCCCAGCGCCCGCTCCGCCGGGGCGAGCGGCAGCTCGGGGTGGGCGGTGGGAGCCACGTCGCCGGCCTTGCGCAGGATCGACTGGATGCGCGCGTACGCGTACTGGAGGTACACGCTGGTGTCGCCGTTCAGCGACACCATGCGGTCCAGGTCGAAGACGTAGTCGCGGGACATCGACGTGGAGAGGTCGGCGTACTTCACCGCGCCGATGCCGACCTGTGCCGCACGGTCGGCGATCTCCTCCTCGGTGAGGTCCTGGGACTTCTCCCGGACCACCTGTGCGGCGCGCTGCACGGCCTCGTCGAGCAGGTCCACCAGGCGGACCGTCTCGCCCTCGCGGGTCTTGAACGGCTTGCCGTCCTTGCCGAGCACGGTGCCGAACGCCAGCTGCTTCGCGGCGCCCTCGGGCAGCCAGCCGGCGCGGCGGGCCGTCTCGAAGACCATCCGGAAGTGCAGCGCCTGCCGCGCGTCCACCACGTACAGCAGGGTGTCGGCGTGCAGCCCGGCGACCCGGTTGCGGATCGCCGCCAGGTCCGTCGCGGCGTAACCGAAGCCGCCGTTGGACTTGCGCACGATGAGCGGTGTCGGGTTGCCGTCCGGGCCCTTCACGTCGTCGAAGAACACGCAGAGCGCGCCGTCGGAGCGGACCGCGACCCCGGCCGCCTCCAGGTCCTTCACGACCTGCTGGAGGTCGTCGTTGTAGGCGCTCTCACCGACGACGTCCTCGTCGCGGATCTCCACGTCGAGCTTGTCGTACACGGCCCGGAAGTAGACCTTCGACTCGTCGACGATGCGGCGCCACAGACCGTATGTCTCCTCGTCGCCCGCCTGGAGCTGCACGACCCGGTCCCGGGAGCGGTTCTTGAAGTCCTCGTCGGAGTCGAACAGCGCCCGGGACGCCTTGTACAGGCGGTTGAGGCGCGACATCGCCGCCTCCCCGGACCCGCCGTCCGCGGCGTCGGCAGGCGTCTCGTCCAGCTCGTGCGGGTTCTCGACCAGGTACTGGATGAGCATGCCGAACTGGGTGCCCCAGTCGCCGATGTGGTGGCGGCGCACGACCGTCTCGCCGCGGTACTCCAGGATGCGCACCACGGCGTCGCCGATCACCGTGGACCGCAGGTGGCCGACGTGCATCTCCTTGGCCACGTTCGGCTGCGAGTAGTCGATGACGGTGGTGCCGGGCGACTCGGCGAGCGGCACCCCGAGCCGGTCGTCGGCGGCGCGGGCCGCGAGGGTCCGCAGCAGGGCGCCGTCGGTGACGCTGATGTTGAGGAAGCCCGGACCGGACACCTCGATCTCACGGATCACGTCGTCGGCGGGCAGCCCGGCGACGACCTCGCCCGCGAGCTTCCTGGGATTGCCGCCCAGCTGCTTCGCCAGCGCCAGCATGCCGTTGGCCTGGAAGTCGGCCCGGTCGCTTCGTCGCAGCAGCGGGTCGGCGCCGGCGGACTCCGAGAGCGCGGCCGACAGGGCGTCGGCGACGCGCTGGTGGACGGTTGAGGCGAGGGAGGGGACCGAAGCCATGGATGCTGAGCCGTTCCGTAGCAGGGTGTGGGACCGCCCAGTATCCCACGGCCCTGCGGCCCCGCTCCGGATGGGACAATGGCCGTGGTGGGTCCGACGGCTCGGCCGCGGCTCCCGACCACCGGCACGAGCGCGGCGACGGCGGCACGGCCGCACGGCACCCGCGCACCCGTACACACGAGAAGGAAGTACCGGACGTGGCTCAGACCAGCCCCGAGGCCGATTGGGTCTCCCGTTTCGCGGATGAGGTCATCGCCGAAGCGGAGCGGCGTGCCCCCGGGAAACCCATCGTGTGCGCCTCCGGCCTCAGCCCGTCGGGGCCGATCCACCTGGGCAACCTGCGTGAGGTGATGACGCCGCACCTGGTCGCCGACGAGATCCGCCGCCGCGGGCACGCCGTCGAGCACCTGATCTCCTGGGACGACTACGACCGCTACCGCAAGGTGCCCGCGGGCGTCGACCCGTCGTGGGAGCAGCACATCGGCAAGCCCCTGACGTCGGTGCCCGCCCCGCCCGGCAGCGAGCACCCCAACTGGGCGGAGCACTTCAAGGCGGCGATGACCGCCTCGCTCGCCGAACTGGGCGTGGAGTTCCGCGGCATCAGCCAGACGGAGATGTACACCTCCGGCGCCTACCGCGAGCAGGTGCTGCTCGCGATGCGCGAGCGGGCGACGATCGACGCGGTGCTCGACCGCTACCGCACCAAGGACAAGGGCGCCGCGGGCACGGGCCCGGCCGCCGGGGGCAAGCAGAAGCAGGGCCAGAAGCAGGGGCAGAAGCCGGTGGACGCCGCCGAGCTGGCCGCCGCCGAGGGCTCCGGCGCGGCAGCCGAGGACGACGGCACGTCCGGCGCCGGCTACTACCCGTACAAGCCGTACTGCGCGGTGTGCGAGAAGGACCTCACCACCGTCACCGGCTACGACGACGACACCACCGAGCTGACCTACACCTGCCGCTGCGGCCACGGCGAGACGGTCCGGCTGAGCGACACGCACCGCGGCAAGCTGGTGTGGAAGGTCGACTGGCCGATGCGCTGGGCGTACGAGGGCGTCGTCTTCGAGCCGTCGGGCGTGGACCACTCCTCGCCCGGCTCGTCGTTCGTGGTCGGCGGACAGATCGTGCGGGAGGTGTTCGGCGGCGCGCAGCCGATCGGCCCGATGTACGCGTTCGTCGGCATCAGCGGCATGGCGAAGATGTCCAGCTCCAAGGGCGGCGTGCCCACCCCGGCCGACGCGCTGGAGATCATGGAGGCGCCGCTGCTGCGCTGGCTGTACGCGCGGCGCCGGCCCAACCAGTCGTTCAAGGTCGCCTTCGACCAGGAGATCCAGCGCACCTACGACGAGTGGGACGCGCTGGAGCGCCGCATCGGCGAGGGCACCGCACAGCCGGCGGACGTCGCCGCGCACGCCCGTTCGGTGCGCACCGCGGCCGGTGAGCTGCCGCGCACCCCGCACCCGCTGCCGTACCGCACGCTCGCCTCGGTCGCCGACATCACGCAGGGCGCCGACGACCAGACGCTGCGCATCCTGTCCGAGCTGGACCCGGAGAACCCCGTCACGTCCCTGGACGAGACCCGGCCGCGACTGGACCGCGCCGAGCGCTGGATCACCACGCAGGTCCCGCCGGAGCAGCGCACCCGGGTGCGGGACGAGCCGGACGCCGAGCTGCTCGGCTCGCTCGACGAGGAGCAGCGCGAGGGGCTGCGGCTGCTGCTGGACGGTCTGGACGAGCACTGGTCGCTGGACGGCCTCACCACGCTCGTCTACGGGGTGCCGAAGGTGCTGGCCGGCCTTGACCCGGAGGCGAAGCCGACCCCCGAACTGAAGGCCGCGCAGCGGGCGTTCTTCGCCCTGCTGTACCGGCTGCTGGTCAGCCGGGACACCGGTCCGCGGCTGCCGACGCTGCTGCTCGCGGTCGGCGCCGACCGGGTGCGCAAGCTGCTGGGCGCCTGACCGGGGCGCGCCCCGCGCCCCCCTCGCCCCCGCACCGCTCGTTCGTCCCCGCACCCTCGACGCCGCTCACCGGCGCCGGGGGTGCGGTGGCGTGTGCGGCGGGGTGCGGGGGTTCGGGCGGGTGCGGTTCGGGCGGGTCGGCGGGTCAGCCCGCGACGCCCATCTCGGAGTTGTAGCGCTCCCTGAACTCCCGCAGGTACGCCTGGAGATAACTCTCGCTGAGCTGGGTGCCGTCGCTGTTGCCGACGCCGAAGCGGCGGTGCAGCAGCCGGGAGAGCTGCGCGGCGTTGGGGAACGAGCTGTTCTGCGCCACCAGTTCGCGGTAGGCGGCGAAGTAGTAGTCCTCGCGCGGCACGCCGTCGGGAATGCCGACCGGCTCCTCCGCGACCACCGGTTCCGGGTCGGTTTCCGGCGCCTGGCCCAGCGCTCTGACCCGGTTCGGCCCGGAGGGCACGGTCACTCGCGGCTCGGGGTCGGGCCCGGGGTCGGCCTGCGGGGCGGACCGGGTGGCGGTGGCCGGC
>NZ_BAAHCA010000092.1:4983-10161 GCF_054776295.1 Streptomyces sparsus | reverse complement strand
CGTGCGCCCGGCCGGGCACGGCACCGGGCGCTGGTGGGCGACGGTACGGGTGACGATGCGGCCGCTCGGCAGACGCACCCGCGTGCGGACCAGGTAGCCGTGCGCCTCCAGTTCCCGCAGTGCGGCGGCGACACGGGTCTCGCCCTCGGGAAAGCGGCCGGCGAGCGTCCTGATGTCCACCCGGGCGCCCTGCGGCAACGACTGGATGTGCACGGCCAGCCCGATGGCGGTCAGCGTCAGTTCGGCGTGCTGGGCGAGGTGGTTGCCGACGATCGTGAAGCGGTCGGTGTGCCGCGCGCGGACGTGCGTCACGCCGTGCGACGGAACGGAATACGGCGCGCGTGAGGGCGCGCTAGGCTGCGGTTCAGCCATCAGGAAGGTCCTGCTTCCTCGGTGGTCAGGCCCTCGTCCGGGATTGCCGTCCCGGCGGGGGCCGTTGTATGTGCGGTTGTGTGCGGTCGCGGCGACCCTACTCCCGCCGCGCACCGCCGCACCCGCCTCAGCAGCCCTTCTTCACCCCTGTGGGTGACGTCCCGGACGGTCGGCCGGTAGGTGGGTGGGTTCCTTGTTCTCTTCTTCACGTACTTCGGTAGGTGATCCCGGGCCCCGCCACGTCCCCGGCCGCCACTCCCCCACGGACCGGAACGCGACCCGCCACGGCCCGGTGGACGGTCGGCAGCCGCGCCGCACCAACGATCAGCGCCGCGCCACGTCAGCCCGCGACATCGAGTTCCGCCCACACCGTCTTACGCGGCACCGGCCCCGCGGTCGCTCCCCAGCGGTCCGCCAGCACGGACACCAGCAGCAGCCCGCGCCCCGACTCCGAATCCGGGCGCGGGCGCGGGTCCGCGTCGGCCCTGGAAGCGGAACCCGGCGTACCGGCGGCCGACCGGACCTGGGCTGCGAGCGGCATGCGGTCACCCCGGGCATCCGTCACCGCGATGCGCAGCACCTCCCCCGTCACCGTGAGGTCCAGGCGGAAGTCCCGTCCCGGGACCCGGCCGTGCAGCACGGCGTTCGCCGCCCGGTGTACGGGGAGGCCGAGGTCGAGCGGCACGTCAGCGCCCGCATGGCCCGGCGGATCGTGTTCGACAGGACGCCGCCCCCGGCCCTGAGCTTCGTCATGGAGGAGGTGACGCTGCGGAGGCCGCTCGGCGGCAAGGCGGTACTACGCCGCCAGCTGCAACACCTGCTGGAGTTGGCCGAACTCCGCAACGTCGAGCTACAGGTCATGCCGACCGATCGGGAGGACCACGCGGGCATGGGTGGCCAGATCCAGGTCCTACAGCTGAACGACGGTTCGGCGCTAGGTTATTCGGAGGCGCAGCTCTCAAGCCGACTCGTCAGCGACCCGAGAGAGATACAGATCCTTGAGCTGCGGTACGGGATTCTCAGGGCCCAGGTCCTCACGCCCGTGGAGTCGTTGACCTTCATCCACAAGGCGCTTGGAGAGACATGACCGCTCCCGTTCGAGACGACGGCCGCAGCCCGCTGCGATGGTTCAAGAGCAGCCACAGCCCCAGCGACAGCAATGATTGTGTGGAGGTGGCCGTGACGTCGGCCGCCGTGCACGTCCGGGACTCCACCCGTCCCGGCGGCCCGCGGCTCCGCCTCGAACCGGCCACCTGGACCGCCTTCCTCACCCGCGCCACCGACCGCTGACGCCGACGGGTCCGGGGCGTGGTGCGGCCACACCCCGGACCCCGCCGTCAGCGGTGTCGTCACCTCAGCGGGCGACGGACCGGGCTCAGCAGTAGACGGTCTTCTTCCACGTGGCGAGGCCCTTGCTGTGGAAGAACTTGTTCTTGCCCGCCTTGATCGACGTGCAGGGGTGGTCCTTGCCCAGCTTCATGACGACCTTGACCCGGACGGTCTTCTTGCACTTGTTGGTCACCTGGACCGTGTAGCTGCCGGCCTTGTTGTGCGGCGTGGTCTTGACACACGAGCCCACGGCCTTGCCGGGCGCCGCGTACGCCGGGGCCGCCGTCCCGATCAGGCCCGCGCTGAGAACCGTGGCGGCTACGACCGAACCGACCAGTGACCTGCGTGACTTCATGACGCTCCCTGTTCCGTATCCGCACGAACCGCACCGACGCGGCTCGCTTCGGCACCAGTACGCCACGGGCCGCGACGGCTGATCGGCCGGAAACACGCAGGTTGGGACGTCCCAGGGCCGCAAGCTGGTCCCACGGCGTCGAAGTTGGGCCGTCCCGGGGACGGCCCAGGTCAGGGCGCCCTCCGGGACGACCCGAAGCCGCTCGTCCACCACCTCCGGGACCGCGCGCTCGCCCGCCCCGGAGAACACGTCTAGGGCAGCTCCAGCGTGGCGAGCAGGGGTTTGGACATCGGGTTGCCGCTCTGGTTGACCTGCATGTGCCCTGCCGCGATGAGCTTCCGGGTCCCCGGCACGAGCACGACCGTGTCGAACCAGAGCGACTGCCGCGCCTGGCGGGTGATGCCGCCGGTCGCCGGCAGCGTGCTCCGGGTGGTCTTGCGGCAGACGCCCTCGCTCGTCAGGTGCCATCGGTTCAGGTAGATCAGACCGCCGTGGCCGTCCGGGGCGGGGTCGCGGCCGTCGTCACAGCCGGGTGCCGCGTCCGTGACGTCCGTCCACCGGGTACCGTCCCAGCGGAGGGTGAACGACCTGTTCTGCGGCTCGTTCTCGACCTCGCCGTGGTTGAACGACAACAGGCCGTCCGCCCACACCTCGTCCGCGGAGACCGCCCTCACCCGGTCAAGCCCCGCGGACGCCTCGGGTGGCTGCGGGTCGGGAAAGCGGTAGGTCGGGGTGTCGGTCAGCGTCCACGTCCGGCCGTCCCAGTGCATGGCGGCCGGCTGCGAGTACTGCTCGCCGTCGACGCCGGCACCGCTGGTGCGGTGGCCGACCGCCCACAGGTCGTCGGTCGCCCGGCCGTCGAGTGCGCCGGCGGTCGCCGGGAGCCGGACGGTGTTCCACCGCTTGCCGTCCCAGTGCCGCGCGTGGTGCCCGGACGCGCCCCACACGTCGTCGGCGCCGAACACCACCGGTGTGCCGAGTGGCCCGAGAGGCTTCGGGACGCGGTGCCAACGGGAGCCGTCCCAGCGGGCGATGCCGGGACCGGTCTCCTGGGCGGCCCCGTTCCCCTCCCCGAACAGCCACATGTTGTCCGGGCCGGAGGCCGCGAACCGGGCGTGGTGGACCGCACCGTCCAGTTCCGCGGGCATGTCCTGCCGCTGCCATTCGCGGCCGTCGTAGTGGAAGAGGTACGGGCGGCCTTCCGCTCCACCTCCCGTCCGCAGCACGGCCGTCGCCCAGATGTCGTCGGCGGCCAGGGCGACCACGTCGTGGAAGCTGCCCTTGGCGTCCCTGGCCACGTCCTCGTAGGCCCAGTGGGTTCCCTTCGCCGGCTTCGAGGACGTCTGCCGGTCGTTCGCCGAGCCGCCGTCCCCGCCGTCCGACCCGCCGCACCCGGCCAGCAGCACGGTGACGGCGACAAACGCCGCGGCCCTTCTGTTCCGCGCCATGCGCTCACCCCTCGGTTCTGGGCTCCGGGTTCCGGGTTCTGGCCCGCGTCTCGCGTTCCGCGACGGTACCTCCGCCGTCACCGGCCGGGGCAGACCGCGGCACACAAGGCACGGGCGGGGCACATGTGCGGAAGTCGGTGGCCTTCCCGCGGTGCGTTCCCGCGGTGCGGGTGCTCCCACACGCGTGGCCGCCTTCCGGTGCCCTGCCCGCCGCCTCGTGGGCCGGGGGGTCAGCGGGCGGCCCGGTGCAGCGACCACGCGAAGGCGCCGCTGGTCAGGGTGAGGACCACGATCGGCGGCGGCGGGAGCAGGAGGACGGCCACGGCCAGGCCGCCCAGCGACGTGGCGAGAGCCGTCCAGCCGAAGGCGTTGCGCCGCCGCGCCAACTCGGGAGCCAGGCGGACGGCGGTCAGTGCGAGCAGCCCGCAGGCGATGGCGAACAGGGCCATGGCGATGCTGAAGCCGTGGAAGACCTCAAGGGTGCTGCGCTCCAGACCGAGCAGGGTGACCGTCGCGTCCCGCATCACTGCGTCCGTGGCCTCCTGCTGCGGGGTCCGGTCGGCCAGGGCCGCCGCGGCGGAGAAGACGAGATGTCCGGCCCCCACCAGCACGAAACCGGCGGCTCCCAGGAGGAAAGGGCGGGTGGACGGTGTGATGGACGGGGCGGCTGGCCGGGAGTCGGTCGCGGTCACGGGTGCTCCTCGATGCGGAGGGGTGGGCGGCTGCCAGAACGGCGGCGCCGTCGACGGCCCGCCCGTGCCACCGCCGCCGTCGGGTGTGGTGCGCACAGCCCGGAAGGGGTGGTGGCCGGGTGCCGCAGTCGCCGAGCGCCGGCAGGTGAAGGTGTGCGGCTGATTCGGGCAGGGAGTCGAAGAGCCCCCACCTCTACAGCCGTAGAGGACACTCGCACTCTACACATGTAGAGTGCAGAGGTGTCCAGTCCTGATCGCCGCACCCTCATCGCCGACACCGTCATCAACACCGTGGCCGCCCACGGCCTCCGCGGCCTGACCCATCGCGCGGTCGACACCGCTGCCGGACTGCCGCCCGGCAGCACGTCGTACTACTTCCGCACCCGCACGGCGCTGATCAACGCCGGATATCTCCGCATGGTCGAACTCGATCTCACCGATCTCGAAGGCGCCGCCGGGGGTGAGCCCGAACCACGTGGTCCGGCGGGCTCCGCCGCTGACACCCTCGCCGCGCTCCTGCACCACTGGTTGACGACCGCCCGCGAGCGCCAGCTCGCGCGCTTCGAACTCAGCCTGGAGGCGGCCCGCCAGCCGGACCTGCGACCCGCACTGCACGCCGCCGGCCTCGCTGCCCGCGCCAGGGCCGCCACCCTCCTCTCGGGGGTGGGTGCGGACGCCCCCGAGGCGGCAGCGGAGTTGCTGCTCGCCTGGATCGACGGCCTGCTCTACGACCGGCTCGCCGGCGCGCTCGCGCAGAGCCGTCCCGAGCCGGACCGGACCGAACTGACCGCCGTTGCCGGGATCATGATCGACGCCGCCCTCCGGGCGCAGCCGGACAGGGGCAGCACCCAGGGGCCGTAGGAGCCCAACAGCGGTGGGGACTCAATGACCGTGGGGGTTCAACAACCGTGGGGACTCAACGGCGCTGGGGACTCAATGACCGTGGGGGTTCAACAACCGTGGGGACTCAACGGCGCTGGGG
>NZ_BAAHCA010000092.1:0-4884 GCF_054776295.1 Streptomyces sparsus | reverse complement strand
GACTCAACGGCTGTAGGGGCTCAACGGCGGTGGGTGTCCCAATCGCCGGAACCGCCGGGCCGGGTGGGGCCACTCGGGCCGTTCGCCGCGCGTGAGGTCTGGCGCGGCACGGTGCCGGCGGCGTGCCGGTGGGCCGGCGGGCGGAAGGCGTCACCGGGCGGCGCGGGCCGGGGCGAAGGCCGGCCGTTCTCCTCACCGGAGACCAGCATCGGGTCGAACATGACGATCACGCAGGCGATGAGCAGGAACAGCAGCGGCCCGAGCAACATGGGAAAGAGCACCGAGGTGAGGGGGCTTCCCGCCTCGGCCGCCTGGGAGCCGTCGTGCAGATGCACGCTCAGCCCGGCCATGCCCGTGTAGTGCATGCCGGTGACCGCGACGCCCATCACCATGCTCGCCCCGAGGCTCGGCAGGAAGCCGTGGATGGAGACGGCCGCCCACAGTGCCGCCGTCGCCGCGACCACGGCGATGACGAGGGACAGCGCGACCATGAACGGGTCGTACGCCAGGTCACCCCGGAGGCGCATGCCGGCCATGCCGATGTAGTGCATGGCCGCGACACCGAGGCCGGTGACGCCGCCCGCCGTGATCAGGGTGATGCGGTTGGCCCCTCGGTAACCCACGATGAAGGTGCCGATACCGACGACCACGATCGCCACGACCAGGCTGAGCACGGTGGTCGGGATGTCGTAGCTGACCGGCGCCTCCTCCACGTGGAACCCGATCATGGCGATGAAGTGCATGAGCCAGATGCCCGACCCGATGGAGGCTGCCCCCAGGGTGAGCCATCCGGCCTTGCGCGAGTCGTCGGCTCTGAGCGATCTGGTGGTGCAGCGCAGACCGAGTGCCGCGCCGAGACAGGCCATCAGATACGCCACCACCGGCGTGAAAGCGCCGTAGCTGAAGCCGTCGATCGTTCCCTGCATGGCGGTGCGCCCCTCCCCGTACGAACACGCCCAGGCCGGGCATGGCAAGACCCGCGGCCACGTGCACGGCACTGAGACGACGCGGACATCTGACCAAAATACGCCTGTCGGGTTACCTGAAGAACCCCGGTACTCGGGCGATATGCCAAGGGCACGTGAACAGGTTGGCTGGAAACCGCCCATCGCCGTCGACGGCCCGCCACCCGGCAGCCTCGCCCGGACGAGCAGCCGCACGGGGAGCAAGGGAGCCGGCACCGGCAGGGATCTGCCCGCACTCGCCCCACGCATCTCGGAAGGCGGCCGGCTTCTCCGTGCCGAGAGCATCCGACGACGCCCCCTGACGGCACATCCACCCACGCGCTTCCGCTTCGGCCACACGCGCCGACCATCGGGCGCTCGGACCCCGTTCACCCCTTATCGGGCGATGCACACAGGTCCCCCACACCAACCGACGCGGCGCTCCACGCCCACCCTGACGTCTTGTCAGGGCATGGTCGAACACAGGCCACATGGGACGCTTGAGACGTTCCTCTGTTTTGCCCCTTTGTGGCTGATGTGGTCAAAGTGAAGCCAGGGTTCCACTGTGACCTGCGCCACAGAGGGCAATGTCAGCCACTGCCACATTGGCGTTATCAGGCTGAGACATGCTAGGCGCGTCACCCGCTGGGACAATGTGGACAACTCCATGGTCAAGAGCGCTTAGTCGGACATTGATCAACTCGACACCGGGACCTGAGGCATCCTCAAATGCCGTAATCCGGGCATCAGGCGACCTGTTGTGGCGCATCCCACCTTTGTTGAGGGGAACCCTGCCGCCCTGATAGCCCTGTGGACATGTCCTCGACTCACATACGAAGCCACCGGAAGCCCCGACGTTCCTCACGGAACACGCTCATACGCTCGGGTGTTGCCGGTGGCGTCCTCACGACTCTCGCGGTGACCGGCGCGGCGTCCCCGGCTTCCGCCGAGAAGCAGGCGTCCACCGACACCGTCGAGTTGCCCTCCCTGGACGGTGTCATCGCGCCCGGCAGCACCAAGGCCGCGCACGTCACGCAGACCATCGCCATCCAGTACGAGCTGGACGCCGCGCAGGACAAGGCCGCGGAGGCCGCGGGCAAGGCCGCCGCCAAGGCGAAGAAGAAGGCCGACGCGGAAGAGGCCCGCCAGCGGGCCGAGGCCGCCCGCAAGGCCGCGGAAGCCGAGGAACGCGCCGCCGAGGAGCGCGCCGCCTCCCGCAGCTCCGCCCGCACGACCCTCAGCACCGACTCGGGCAGCAACTCCGGCGGCGGCAACTCGGCCGGCACCTCCACGCAGTCCGCCCCGTCGGCTGCCGCCCCGGCCTCCGGTAACGCCGCGAGTGTCGTCAACTTCGCCCGCGCCCAGGTGGGCAAGGCGTACGTGATGGGCTCCACCGGTCCCAACGCCTACGACTGCTCCGGCCTCACCACCGCCGCCTTCCGCCAGGTCGGCGTGTCACTGCCGCGCACCTCGCAGGCCCAGTCGACCGCCGGTACCGAGGTCGGTCTCGGCAACCTCCAGCCCGGGGACATCCTGTACTGGGGCGGCAAGGGCAGCGCCACCCACGTGGCCATCTACGTCGGCGGCGGCAAGTACGTCGGCGCGCAGAACCCGTCCGCCGGTGTCGCGATGCACGACCTCGGCTGGGGCGGCACGCCGTCCGGCGCCGTGCGCGTGCTCTGACGCACCGGCACACACCCGCAGCACGCATCTGAGGGGCTTCCCGCGACTCGTCGCGGGAAGCCCCTCAGGCGTGCGCCCGGAAGCCGGACGCGGGGAGACGGGGGACGGGACGTGGGAAGCCGGCTCCGGGGCCGAGCGGCCCGCACCGGCAGCCGGAGGACTTCGCGAGAAACGCCCTCCCGCGCCGGCGGCCCGAGCGGGCCGGCAGGGCGGGAAGGCGAACGGACCGGCGGACCGGCCGTCAGGCGCGGGGCGCCACGCGGGACAGGCCGTTGATGATCCGGTCCATGGCGTCGCCGCCGGTCGGGTCGGTCAGGTTGGCGAGCATCTTCAACGTGAAGCGCATCAGCACCGGGTGCGAGAGGCCCCGGTCGGTGGCCAGCTTCATCACCTTCGGATTGCCGATCAGCTTCACGAAGGCCCGGCCCAGGCTGTAGTAACCGCCGTAGGTGTCCGAGAGGACCTTCGGGTAGCGGCGCAGCGCCAGTTCGCGCTGCGTGGGCGTCTGCCGGGCGTGCGCCTGCACGATGACGTCCGCGGCGATCTGGCCGGACTCCATCGCGTAGGCGATGCCCTCACCGTTGAAGGGGTTGACGAGCCCGCCCGCGTCCCCGACCAGCAGCAGGCCGCGGGTGTAGTGCGGCTTCCGGTTGAACGCCATCGGCAGCGCGGCACCGCGGATCGGCGTGGTCATGTTCTCCGGCGTGTAGCCCCACTCGGCGGGCATCGACGCGCACCACGCCTTCAGCACCTCGCGCCAGTCCAGCTCCTTGAAGGCGCTGGAGCTGTTGAGGATGCCCAGGCCGACGTTGGACGTGCCGTCGCCCATGCCGAACACCCAGCCGTAGCCGGGCAGCAGTTGGTCCTGCGCGCCGCGCTTGTCCCACAGCTCCAGCCACGACTCCAGGTAGTCGTCGTCGTGCCGGGGCGACGTGAAGTAGGTGCGCACCGCGACACCCATCGGACGGTCCTCGCGGCGGTGCAGACCCATCTTCAGGGACAGCCGGGTGGAGTTGCCGTCGGCCGCCACGACCACGGGCGCGTGGAAGGTGACCGGCGTCTTCTCCTCACCGAGCTTGGCGTGCACCCCGGTGATGCGTCCGGCACGGTCCAGGATCGGGTCGCCGACGTTGCAGCGCTCGTGCAGCCGCGCGCCGGCCTTCTCGGCCTGCCGGGCGAGCTGCTCGTCGAAGTCGTCGCGCTTGCGGACCAGTCCGTAGTCCGGGTAGCTGGCCAGCTCCGGCCAGTCCAGCTGGAGCCGGTGCCCGCCGCCGATGATGCGCAGGCCCTTGTTGCGCAGCCAGCCCGCTTCCTCGGAGATGTCGATGCCCATGGCGACGAGCTGCTTGGTGGCGCGGGGCGTGAGCCCGTCCCCGCAGACCTTCTCGCGCGGGAACGCCGTCTTCTCCAGCAGCAGGACGTCCAGTCCCGAACGGGCGAGGTGGTAGGCCGTGGTCGAACCGGCCGGCCCGGCCCCGACGACGATCACATCGGCGTGGTGTTCTGCCACGAGCACTCCCGAAGACTAGGCACTGGACTCCAGCAGTCTATGTACGACGTCGGCCGCCCCCACCGGCAGGTGCCCGCCGGGCCGGGGCGGGAGGCCGTCAGCGGCCCAGGTGGCGCCACCACCGGTGCAGGTAGGGCGCGAGCAGGCCGACGCCGAAGATCCACAGCGCGGCGAACAGCACCGCCTCGGCGGTGTTGACGCCCGCTTCCGCGCTGCCCCGGCCGCCGTAGCCGGCGTCCGCGGAGCTGCGCAGCCCGACCGAGCCGACCACGACCAGCAGCAGGAACAGCCCCCACACCAGGGCGGCGGTCAGCAGGTGCTCACCCCGGGACGCGGAGAACCGCGCGGCCAACACGGCGGGCGCGAGCGCGCAGCAGGCCCCGAGCAGCACCAGGACGGCGACCGCCCAGCTGCCCGCCGCGCCGCCCACGTCGGCGAGGGCGAAGGTGTCGAACTCCCAGACACCGCCGGTCACCGCACTGTGCGTCTCCAGGGTGGCGCCCCAGGAGAGGCCCAGGACGGCGACGGCGAGATTGGGCAGCAGCAGGAAGGCGACGAAAAGCCACCACAGGGCGTCCCCGTCCTCCCAGCCACCGGCAGTCCACGCCGCACCGACCATGCCGCACACCAGCAGCGCTCCCCCGGTGCCCAGTGCGGCGGTGCGCAGCGCCCGCACGGCGGTGCCGAGCGGCGGGCGGGCCAGCAGCCAGGCGTGCAGCGCACGCCCGTACAGCGTGGCGGCCGCCG
>NZ_BAAHCA010000091.1:0-10273 GCF_054776295.1 Streptomyces sparsus | reverse complement strand
GCCGCTGACGGCCGCGGACCGGCCGTCAGCGCGCCGGGTGCCGGCTGCCGGAGGGAGCAAGGGTCACCGCTGCTCGGGCAGCCAGCGCTGCCAGACGGTGGGGTTGTCGCCGATCCACTCGGCTGCCGCCTCGGACGGGGAGAGCCCGTCGCCCTCGATAAGCTTGGCGACCTCGTTCTGCTGCCGGGTGGACCAGCGGAAGTTCTTCAGGAACTCCGCGGCGTCGCCGCCGTGTTGCTCGAAGTCGGCGTTGAAGTACTTCTGGATCGGGACGATGGGGTACGCGCAGTCGGTGAACTCCTCCGGCACGTTGCAGCCCTCGGCGTAGTCCGGCAGGTCGACCTCGACCAGGTCCAGTTCGAGGTTCCGCCAGTGCGGCTCGTACCAGTAGGTGAGGAACGGCTCCTTCGCCGCGTACCTGCTCTTGATCGCTTTCACCAGCCCGTCCTCGCCCTTGGTGGGCATGACCTCGAAGTCGAGTTCGAGGTTCTTCACCAGGATCTCGTCGCTGTTGGTGAACGAGGGGTCGGCGCCGATGAACGCGCCCTTGCCGCCGCTGCCGGGCACCCGGAAGTCGTCGGCGTACTTGTTGAGGTTCCGGTAGTCGGTGATCTCCGGGTTCTCGTCCGCGTAGTAGCGCGGCACGAACCAGCCGATGTGCCCGGTGACGCCCAGGTCGCCGCCCTCGACCACGGTCCGTCGCTCGGTGACGTACCGCTCCTCGCGTTCGCGCTGGCCGCGCCAGTCCTCCAGGGCGGCGTGCACCGAGCCGTCGTTCATGCCGTCCCAGGCGTCCTCGGAGTCCATCTCCCGGGCTTCGACCCGGACTCCGATCTCCTCCTCCAGCAGCTTCTCGGCGACGGCCACGTTGGCCCGGGCTCCGGCCCACTTGGGCACCGCGATGGTGACCGTGCGGTAGTCGTGCCGTTCCCCGTCGTCCGGTGCGTCGCCGCCGGACGTGCAGCCGGCCGTGACCAGCAGCGCGAGGAGCGTCGCCGGGACGAGCGCCCGGCCGCGATGGGTGGTGCCCTGACGCATACGTGGTTCTCCCCCTGGTGTCGCCGGCCCTCCGCGGAAACGGGCAGGGCCCCGGAACGCACCGCGTTCCAGGGCCCTTTCAGTGTGCGGCACTCACCGGTGCCCGCGCATCACCACCGGGTCAGGCGGTGGGGATCCACTTCTTCCAGGTGTCCTCGTTGGCCTCGATCCACTTGGTCGCGGCCTCCTCCGGGTCCATGTTCTCGCCGGCGATCATCTTGGCGACCTCGTTCTGGTCCTCGGTGGTCCACTCGAAGTTCTTGAGGAACTCCGCGGCCTTGCCGCCGTTCTCAGCGAAGTCGGCGTTGAGGTACTTCTGCAGCATGAGGGTCTGGTAGCCGCACTCGGTCTTCTCGGCGGGCTCGTTGCAACCGGGCTCGTACTCGGGCAGCTTGACCTCGACCATGTCGATGTCGGCGTTCATCCACTGCGGCTCCCACCAGTAGGTGATGAACGGCTCCTCAGCCTTGTAGAGCCGCGAGATCTCCTTCAGCTGGGCCGCCTCGCTGCCGGTGGGCAGGATCTTGTAGTCCAGGTCGTGGTTCTTGATGAGCTGCGCGTCGTAGGAGGTGTACGAGGGGGCGGCGCCGATGAACTGCCCCTTGTCACCCGACTCCGAGGTCTTGAAGTCGTCGACGAACTTGTTGAGGTTCTTGTAGTCGAGGACCTCGGGGTTCTCGTCCGCGAAGTACTTGGGCACGAACCAGCCGATGTGGCCCTCGACGCCGAGGTCGCCGCCCTCGACGACGGTCTTCTTCTCCTCGACGTAGAGCTTCTCCTTCTTGGGCACGCCGCCCCAGTCCTCGAGGATGGCGTGCGCCTTGCCGCTGTTCAGGGCGTCGAACGCGACGGGCTCGTCCATCTGCTGCTGGGTGGCGGTGACGTCGAGCTCGTCCTCCAGGAGCTTCGCCGCGACCGCGACGTTGGCCTGCGCGCCCACCCAGGAGGGGACGGCGAGCGTGACCTTCTTGACGCCGTCCTCGCTGCTGCTGCTGGAGCTGTTGTCGGTCTCGGCGGCGCAGGCGCTGAGCGCCACCATGCCGAGAACGCCGACGCCGGCGACGAGGGAGGTGCGTATCCGCTTGCTGTACTGCATGTGAGGTCGCGCTCTTTTCTGTGAAGTGGCAGACGTGCAGGGGGGTGTAGTGGGGCGGCGCGCGTCGGTGGACGACGGGTGCGCCGGCGGTTCGGTGGTGCCGGGGTTCACCGCAGGTCCTGCTTCGCGGTGCCGGGCTGGGTGAGGCGGTCGAGCATCACACCGAGGCAGACGATGGCCAGGCCCGCGGGCAGGCCGATCGCGAGGTCGCCCCGGGAGAGCCCGGTGATGACGTCGTAGCCCAGCGCGCCGCCGCCGACCATGCCGGCGATGACCACCATGGACAGCACCAGGACCACGCCCTGGTTGACGGCGACGAGCAGCGAGCCCCGGGCGAGCGGCAGTTGCACCTGCCGCAGCTGCTGCCAGGGCGTCGCGCCCATGGAGCGGGCGGCTTCCAACGCGGCGGGGTCCACCTGCTTGAGGCCCTGCGTCGTGATGCGGATGACGACCGGCAGCACGAAGACCACCGCGGCTGCGATACCCGCGGCGCGGCCGGCGCCGAACAGGGCGATGACCGGGATCAGGTACACGAACTGCGGCATGGTCTGCATGGTGTCCAGCACCGGGCGCAGCAGCCGTTCGATGCGCTGCACCCGGGCGGCGACGATGCCGATGACGAAGCCCATCAGCAGGGTGAGGAGCAGTCCGAGCAGCACCTGGGAGAGCGTGTTGATCGACTTCGTCCACAGGCCCATCACGCCGATCGCGGCGAGCGACAGCGTCGCGGTGAGTGCGGCCCGCCAGCGGCCGACGGCCCAGGCCATCGCGCCGGCCAGCAGCAGCAGCGCCCACCAGGGCGTCGCGTCCAACCCGCTGCGCAGCGGGTTGAGCACGTAGACGGCGAAGTTGTCCGCCCAGGTGATGGTGCCGCCGAGGACGGGCACGCCGGACCCGAGGGAGCTCTCGAACCAGTCGGTGAAGGTGTTGACGGGCCCCGAGATGTCGATGCGCCAGTCGGTGGGCCACACCGGCTCGGAGAGACGGCTGCCGAAGGCGGCCAGCAGCGCGAGCAGGGCCGCGAAGCCGGTCCACGCGGGCCAGCCGCGCAGCCGGTCGGCGGGGCCGGGGCCCTTGCCGTACTCGTTGCCCTGGTCGAGGCGGGCGCCGGCCGCGCCGGTGGTGCGGTCCAGCAGCACGGCGAGCAGCACGATGGCGATGCCCGCGGTCAGCGCCTGGCCGACGTTGACCTTGCCGAGCGCCTGGTAGATCTTGTCGCCGAGGCCGCCGGAGCCGACCACGGAGGCCAGCACGACCATCGACAGACACATCATGATGGTCTGGTTGAGGCCGAGCAGCATCTCCTTGCGGGCCAGGGGCAGCCGCGCGGTGAGCAGCCGCTGCCAGGGGCTGGCGCCGAGCGACGCGGACGCCTCCAGGGTGGCCGGGTCGGCGTTGCGCAGGCCGAGCGAGGTGAGCCGGGCCATCGGCGGGGCCGAGTAGATGATCGTGGCGATCAGCGCCGACGGCACGCCGATGTCGAAGAGCAGCACGAACGGCAGCAGGTAGGCGAAGGCCGGCATCACCTGCATGGTGTCGAACACCGGGCGCAGCAGTCGTTCGCAGCGGTCGGAGAGGCCCGCGGCGAGGCCGAGCAGCAGGCCGAGCAGGGCCGACACCGCTACGGCGACGGTCATCAGGGCCAGGGTGTCCATGGTGGGCGCCCACATGCCGAGCAGGCCGCAGACGACGAACACCCCGAGGGCCGTGGCTCCGGTGCGCAGCGCGGGACGGCGCAGCCCGCCGCCGCCGGCGTACCAGGCGAGGGCCGTGCCCAGCACGGTCACGCCGACCCAGCCCATGGACGTGAACAGCTCACTCAGGCTCGCAACCGAGGACTCGGCGGTGTTGCTGATGTGCAGCAGGAAGTACAGGAAGATCCAGTGCGTGTCCCGGTTGTTGACCAGCCAGGAGTTGAGCTCCTCCAGCGGGGTGCGCACGTCGTAGACGAGGCCGCTGGGCCACGTTCCGGCACCGGTCACGGCGGCGCTGACGACGACGACCAGCAGTGCGGCGAGCACCAGCGACACCCGCGGGTTGCCGAGCAGTCGGCGGACGGGGGGCCGGCTGGGCGGCGCGGGCGGCGGCAGCGTGTCGTCGGGGAGCGGCAGCCCGGCCTTGGTGAGTACGGCGGGGGCGGCGCTCATACGGCCGCCACCTCCCGGCCCTCGGGTTCCTGGTCGAGGCCGGCGACGACGGCGAGCAGCTGCTCGTGGTCGACGACACCGAGGGTGCGGCCGGCCTCGGCGACCCGAACGTGGTCACCGGTACGCGCCACGGCTTCGATGGCGTCGACGACGAGTGTGCCGGGGGCGATCGCGGGGCCGTTGTCGGCCTCGGCGCCGATCGGCGGGCGCATCGCGCGGCGCACGGTGATGACCTGCTCCCTGGGCACGTCGCGGACGAAGTCCCGGACGTAGTCGTCGGCGGGGTTGGCGACGATCTCCTCGGGGGTGCCGAGCTGCACGATGGCGCCGTCGCGCATCAGGGCGATGCGGTCGCCCAGCTTGAGGGCCTCGGAGAGGTCGTGGGTGATGAAGACCATGGTGCGGCCCTCTTCGCGGTGCAGTCGGATGACCTCCTCCTGCATGTCGCGGCGGATCAGCGGGTCGAGGGCGCTGAACGGCTCGTCGAAGAGCAGCACCTCGGGGTCGGAGGCGAGTGCGCGGGCGAGGCCGACGCGCTGCTGCTGGCCGCCGGAGAGCTGGCCGGGGCGGCGCTCGCCGAGTCCGTCCAGGCCGACCTTCGTCACCATCTCGGCGGCCCGGGCGCGGCGTTCGGCGCGGCCCATGCCCTGGATCTCCAGGCCGTAGGCGATGTTGTCCAGGACGCTGCGGTGCGGCAGCAGACCGAAGTGCTGGAAGACCATGGCGGCGCGGTGACGGCGCAGTTCCCGCAGCCGCGCCTTGTCCATCGCGATGACGTCCTCACCGTCGATCTCCAGCGTGCCGCTGGTCGGTTCGATGAGGCGGGTCAGGCAGCGCACCAGGGTGGACTTGCCGGAGCCGGAGAGGCCCATGACGACGAAGACCTCACCCTTGTGGACGTCGAAGGAGACGTCCCGCACGGCGGCCGTGCAGCGGGTCCTCTCCCGCAGCTCGGTGGCGCTCAGTGCGGCGAGTTCCTCGTCCTGCGGTATTCGCTCGGCCTTGGGGCCGAACACCTTCCACAGATTGCGCACGGAGAACACCGGCTCGGTGACTGCGGACTCGGGGCTGTTCGTGGTTGTCCCAGCGGACGCAGACATTAGGCAACACCTCCCGGTGTCGTAGAAGCTTGCAAGAGGTCGGCTGCCTTCTCGCCCACCATGAGCACGCCGATCATCGGGTTGACCGCGGGCATGGTCGGAAAGACGGATGCGTCCGCGACGCGAATCCCGTGCAGACCGCGGATCCTCAACTCTGGATCCACGACGGCATGTTCGTCGTCGGCGGCGCCCATCCGGCAGGTACCGGCAGGATGGTAGACGGTGTGGGCGACCTGACGTGCGTAGGCGCTGATCTCCTCGTCGCCGGTCACCTCCGGGCCCGGGCACACCTCACGCTTGAGCCACTTGGCGAACGGCTCGCTCCGGGCGATCCGCCGGGCCAGCTTGATGCCGTCGACGAGGGTCTGCCCGTCGTAGCCGTCCTCGTCGGTGAAGTAGCGGAAGTCCAGGGCCGGTTTGACGTCCGGGTCGGCGCTGGTCAGGTAGAGCCGGCCGCGGCTCTTCGGCTTGGGGATGTTCGGTGTCATCGACACCCCGTGCTCGGGGCGTTCGTAGCCGAGCCGCTCGGGGTTGTCGGTGAACGGGATCTGGTAGAAGTGGAACATCAGGTCCGGGCCTGCGGACTCGGGGTCGCGGCGGACGAACAGGCCGGCGTCGGAGTCCATCGCGGAGTTGTCGGGGATCGGCCCGTCGGTCTCCCAGACGATGACCGACTCGGGGTGGTCGAGCAGGTTCTCGCCGACGCCCGGCAGGTCGTGCCGCACGGTGATGCCCAGCTCGCGCAGGTCGTCGGCGGGTCCGATGCCGGAGTGCATCAGCAGCCGCGGGGTGTCCACCGCGCCGGCGCACAGCAGCACCTCACGCCGCGCTTCGACCAGCGTCTCGGTGCCGTCCTTGGCGCGGACGTGCACGCCCGTCACCCGGTCGCCGTCCAGCTCCAGGCGGAACGCCCAGGTCTCCAGCATGAGGTGGAGGTTGGGGCGGTCGCCGGCTTCCATGTGCGGGTGCAGGTAGGCGACCGACGCGGAGGAGCGCTTGTTGTTCTCCGGGTGGTACGCAAGGTCGAAGAAGCCGGCGCCCTCGTGGAACGGCTGCTTGTTGAAGCCCTCGACCCGCGGCACGTCCAGGGCGTCGACGGCCGCCGCGACCCAGTCCCGGGCGATGGCGTTCCGGTCCTTCTCGTCGACCGGCACGATGTTGTTGCGCAGCTTGCCGTAGTAGGGGTCCATCGCCGCGGCGTTCCAGCCGGTGGCGCCCGCCGCCTCCCACTCGTCCCAGTCGGACGGAAGCGGCTTGAAGGAGATGAGGGTGTTGTGCGAGGAGCAGCCGCCCAGCACCTTGGCCCGGCTGTGCCGGATGTGCGAGTTCCCGTGTGGCTGCGGCGTCGTGGGGTAGTCGTAGTCCAGCTCCCCGCCGAGCAGCCCCAGCCAACGGCGGAGCGTCAGCACCTCGGGCCGGTCGATGTCGGAGGGGCCGCCCTCGATGACGGCCACCGTGACGTCCGGGTCCTCGGTCAGGCGGGACGCGATGACGGATCCCGCGGTGCCGCCGCCGATGACGACGTAGTCGTAAACGCTCATGACGTGGGTGCTGCTCCTTGAGGGGTGTTGCGCGAACTCGGTGAGGGCTTCGGGGCCGTCCGGCCCCTGGGCGGGGCTGTTCAGCCCGCGAACCAGCGGACGGGGGAGGGCCGCAGGTTCTCATACACGTGTTTCGTCTCGCGGTACTCGTCAAGACCGGACGGTCCCAGTTCGCGTCCGACGCCGGACTTTCCGAAGCCTCCCCACTCGGCCTGCGGCAGGTAGGGGTGGAAGTCGTTGATCCAGATCGTGCCGTGCCGCAGCCGGCCGGCGACGCGGCGGGCGCGGGCGGTGTCACCCGAGAAGACGGCTCCGGCGAGGCCGTACTCGGTGTCGTTGGCGAGGGCGACGGCTCCGTCCTCGTCGGTGAAGGTCTCCACCGTGAGGATCGGGCCGAAGGTCTCCTCGCGGACCACCCGCATCTCGCGGTGGCAGTGGTCGAGCACCGTCGGCTCGTAGAAGTAGCCGGTGGCCGGGCGGACTTCGCTCGCCTCGGGGCGCTTGCCCCCGCACCGCAGTTCCGCGCCCTCGGCGAGTGCCGACGCGACGTAGGCCTCCGTCTTCTCCAGCTGCTGCTGGGAGACGAGCGGCCCGCACTCGACGCCCTTCTCGGTTCCCCGGCCGAGTCGGATCAGTTCGGCGCGCCGGACCAGTTCGGTGACGAACCGGTCGCGGACCGACTCCTCGATGATGAGCCGGGCACCGGCCGAGCAGACCTGGCCGCTGTGGATGAACGCGGCGTTGAGCGCCTGGTCGACGGCGGTGTCGAAGCCCTGCTCGGTGGCGCAGGCGTCGGCGAAGACGACGTTGGGGTTCTTGCCGCCCAGTTCCAGCGCGACCTTCTTGACGGTGGGCGCGGCGGCCTCGGCGACCTTGACACCGCTGGCCAGTCCGCCGGTGAAGGACACCAGGTCCACGTCGGGGTGTTCGGCGAGGCGGGCACCGACCGGCAGCCCGGCGCCGGTGACGACGTTGCCGACACCTGCCGGCAGCCCGGCCTCCACCAGCAGCTTCATCAGGTGGACGGTGCTCAGCGGCGTGACCTCGCTGGGCTTGACGACGAAGGTGTTGCCGGCCGCGAGCGCCGGAGCGATCTTCCAACTCGCCTGGAGCAGCGGGTAGTTCCACGGCGTGATCATGGCGCACACGCCGACCGGCTCGTGCACCACGACGCTGTGCACGTCGGCGCTGCCCGCGTCGACGACCCGCCCGCCGGACTCGTTCATCACCAGGTCGGCGAAGTAGCGGAAGGCGTTGGTGACGTCGTCGACGTCGTAACGGCCCTCCTCCAGGGTCTTGCCGGTGTCACGGGACTCGATGAGCGCGATCTCCTCGCGGTCGCGCTGGAGCAGGTCGGCGACCCGGCGCAGCAGCGCGGCGCGTTCAGCGGTCGGGGTGTGCGGCCACTCACCGGTGTCGAAGGCGCGGCGGGCGGCGGCGACCGCCGCGTCGGTGTCCTCGGTACCGCCCTCGGCGACGGTCGCCAGCGTGCTCGCGTCGGCCGGGTCCAGCACGTCCCGGGTGTTACCGGCTGTAGCTGAACGCCACACTCCGTCTACATGAACAGTTTCGAGTCCCGACACGTCTGATTGCTGCCTTTCCTTACCGATTTGCCGTACGCCGACCGCGCTGGCAACTGCCACCCCTGCCCCGATCGCTCGTTTTCATGTCTGTGTCTTTACAAGAAACCTGAAGAAGTGGGCTTCGTCACCGCTGACACGCCCTCAACAGTCGTCACATACGGTGACTGCGATATGCGTTTGGGTGGGCCGGTGGAGGTCGGCCGGTGCGGGCACGGCTCGCCGGGGCACGCGGGGGCGACGCGGGGATACGACCGCCGGCGGTCTGCGCGATCCGGGCGCTGGTGGCCTGACGGCCTGCGGCGAGGTGGGCGCGCTGCGTCGCAGCCGCACCCGGGGGAACGCACCGCGGCCCCCGGCACGGCGTTCGCGTGCGGGGGCCGGACGTTACGAGCACTGGCGAGGGCGTAGTGCCCCGGCGGTGCGGCGCACCGGGCGGGGGTGTGCCGCCGGTGCGGCGGCCACTGCTCCGACGGATGGGCGGTGCGGCGCCCGGGAGCAGTGGTCCGCCGGCTGCGGGTTTCCCCGTCAGAGCAGGCCGAGCCCGCGAACGGCGTCGCGCTCCTCCGTCAGCTCCTGCACCGAGGCGTCGATCCGGGCGCGGGAGAAGTCGCTGATCTCCAGCCCCTGGACGATCTCGTAGCGGCCGTCGGCGCAGGTGACCGGGAAGGACGAGATGAGGCCCTCGGGCACACCGTAGGAACCGTCCGAGGGAATGCCCATGGAGGTCCAGTCGCCGGCCGGGGTGCCGTTGACCCAGGTGTGCACGTGGTCGATCGCGGCGTTGGCCGCGGAGGCCGCCGAGGACGCGCCCCGCGCCTCGATGATCGCGGCACCGCGCTTGGCGACGGTCGGGATGAACTCGTCGGCCAGCCACTTCTCGTCGTTGACGGTCTCGGCGGCGTTCTTGCCGGCGACCTCGGCGTGGAAGATGTCCGGGTACTGCGTGGCGGAGTGGTTGCCCCAGATGGTGAGCTTGCGGATCTCCGACACCGGGGTGCCGGTCTTCTTCGCCAGCTGCGACAGCGCGCGGTTGTGGTCCAGGCGCGTCATCGCGGTGAACCGCTCGGCGGGCACGTCCGGCGCGGCGGCCTGGGCGATCAGCGCGTTGGTGTTGGCGGGGTTGCCCACCACGAGGACCTTGACGTCGTCCGCGGCGTGGTCGTTGATGGCCTTGCCCTGCGGCTTGAAGATGCCGCCGTTGGCCTCCAGCAGGTCGCCGCGCTCCATGCCCTTCGTCCGCGGCCGGGCCCCGACGAGCAGCGCGACGTTGGCGCCGTCGAAGGCGACGTTCGGGTCGTCGGAGATGTCGATGCCCTGAAGCAGCGGGAAGGCGCAGTCGTCGAGCTCCATGGCGGTGCCCTCGGCGGCGCCCAGCGCCGGGGTGATCTCCAGCAGGCGCAGCCGGACGGGTACGTCCGGGCCGAGCAGGTGCCCGGAGGCGATTCGGAAGAGCAGCGCGTAGCCGATCTGGCCGGCGGCTCCGGTGACGGTGACATTGACGGGAGTGCGGGTCATGGCGGGTCTCCGTTGAACCTGACAGTGGCGGCTGGATCTCTTGGATCCCGGAAATCTCTCCACATCAAGAGATTCGGCGTCAGGCTATCGGACACGGCCCTCCGCCCACACGCAGGGCAGCCGCCCGCCGTTGAGGGGGCGGGGCGGGCGGCTGCCGGGCGCGAAGAGCACCCGTGGGGGGACGACGGCCGCCTTCCCCCCTGTCCCCGCCCCCATGCCTGCGACCTCTCGGACGCGGCGGACCGGGGGTGAC
>NZ_BAAHCA010000090.1:0-10291 GCF_054776295.1 Streptomyces sparsus | reverse complement strand
TCCCGGCTCCGAACTCTCTCGGAGCCGGGAGCCGCCGTCGTTCTCGCGGCCCGGCCGGAGACCCGTCGCCTCATCGCGAACCGCGCTCCTGCCCGCTCAGTCGGCGGCGGCGCCGAACCACTGCGACAGCCGCTCGACCAGGCCCTGCTGGTCCTGCCGGCCGTGGTGGTCCTCGCCCACCCACACGACGTGGCCGTCCGGCCGGAGCAGGACCGCGGGCACCTCCAGTTCCTCGCTGACGTCGACCACGTGGTCGACGCGGTCCGCCCAGCCCGTCACGGCGAGCCGTCCGGTCTGGTCGAGCAGGAGGCCGCGACCGCCGTGCATCAGCGCGTAGAGGCGCCCGCGCCTCAGTTCCACGTCCCGCATCCGGCGGCCGAGCAGTTCATGGCCCTCTCCGAGGTCGTAGCGGACCCCGACCGCGGTGATCATCTCGGTCACGTACCGGTTCACCTCCTCGAAGTCCATCAGCTTCGACAGCAGCTCCCGCAGTGCGGTCGCGCCCGGGCCCGTGCCGAGCAGTGCCATCTGCGCGCGGGTGTTGTCCAGCACGCGGGCACCCACCGGGTGCCGTTCGGCGTGATAGGTGTCCAACAGCCCCGCCGGGGCCCGGCCGTTGACCGCGGCGGCCAGTTTCCAGCCGAGGTTGAACGCGTCCTGCACACCGAGGTTGAGCCCTTGTCCACCGGTCGGCGGGTGGACGTGGGCCGCGTCGCCCGCCAGCAGCACTCGGCCGACCCGGTAGCGCTCGGCCTGCCGGGTGCCGTCGCCGAACCGGGACAGCCAGCGCGGCGAGTGCGCGCCGAAGTCGGTGCCGGCGACCGCCCGCAACCGCTCCTTGAACTCCTCCAGGGTCGTCGGCGCCGTCCGGTCCTCCGCCACGTCGGCGGCAGGCACGATGACGCGGTACAGCCCCTCCTCGCCGCCGTCGGGCACGGCTCCGAACCGCAGCTGGGTCCTGCGGACCCGTTCCACGACGGCGGCGACCGTCTGCGGGTCCTCGGCCAACTCCATCGCCCCCAG
Organism: Streptomyces sparsus; assembly: GCF_054776295.1. NCBI lineage: Bacteria > Bacillati > Actinomycetota > Actinomycetes > Kitasatosporales > Streptomycetaceae > Streptomyces > Streptomyces sparsus. The sequence goes on along the minus strand of NZ_BAAHCA010000090.1, from coordinate 9,268 downwards.
CAGCGTCTCCACCGTGGCGGGCTCGCCGGGGAACGCGACGCCGAGCCGCTTGCGCACCACGCTGCGGGCGCCGTCGCACCCGACGAGGTAGCGGGAACGCAGCCGCGTGCCGTCCGCCAGCCCGACGGTCACCCCGTGCTCGTCCTGGCTCAGCCCGACCACTTCGCAGCCGCGCCGGATCTCGACACCGAGGGCGAGGGCGGACTCGTTCAGCAGTCGCTCGGTGACCGGCTGCGGCGTGGCGAGACCGTACGGATGAGCCGTGTCCAACCGCTCCGGCCACGGCTTCATGATGCCGCCGAAGAAACCACCGATCTGGAAGCGGTCGCTGACCGCGAGGAACCCGTCCAGCATGCCGCGTTGGTCCATCAGCTCGACGCTGCGGACGTGCAGCCCCTGCCCGCGCGACTCCGCGGTCGGTTCAAGCAGTTTCTCCAGCACGACGACGTCCACCCCGGCCAGCCGCAACTCGCGGGCCAGCATCAGGCCGGTCGGTCCGCCGCCGACCACGATCACGTCAGTCATCAAGGGTCCCCGTTCAGCAGAAGGATCTCGGCCGGCCACCCGGCACAGCCCGGCGACGCCCGCACGACCGCACGGTCCGCCGACTGCGGCGCCCACCGGGTACCGCCAAGCGGCCCCGGGACGACAGGCATGCAGCTACCGCGTGAGGCCGTCATTTCCGCAGGTCGCGGCCCTGGGCGGACCATTCTGCGGCACCACCGGGGCCTTGCCGCAAGGCCCCCCGTGCGCTATATGTTGAGAGTGGCAAGGAGCGGGCGAGCTCCTTGCCTTTGCCATGTGCGGTCCGGTCCGAGCGGCAGGCTCGTCCGCCTTCCGCCGACCTCCTCTCGGAGCGTCGGCGTCACGTTCCTCGCTCCGCTCCGGCCGACACCACCGGTGCGCGGGAGCCGGGCGGCCCTGTCGTCCGCAGCGGCCACCACACGAGGGGTGAACCGCGACCGCCGCGACCCCTCCCTGGTCACCTGCCGCGGCTCGGCTCCTGGCGCCTGACGGCTTGCCCACGGGCGGTCGGTGCGAACCGGTGGGGGGCGGCAACACGGCGACAGAAACGCTCAGTTACCCCGTCCGCACATCTTGACGCGCCCACGCCATGCCCTCACGATGCGTGGGAGCGCTCCCAGGAACACGTCCTGCCACTCCCCCGCACGGAAGGACCGAGCCGTGACCCACCAACCGCCCTTGGAAGCCCCCCAGCAGGGGCGTCCGCAGCGGAGCAGACACCGCTTACTCGGGACTCTGGCCCTCGCCGGCCTGCTGGCCACCACCATGGCCGTGCCCGCCATGGGTGCCGAACCGGAGGCGGCGGCACCCGAGTTGCTCACGAACGGCGACTTCTCCGACGGCACCACCGGCTGGTGGTGGAGCGAGGGCAGTCCCGGCGCGGTCGTCGACGGCCGCCTGTGCGCGGAGGTACCGGCCGGCACGGCGAACCCGTGGGACGCCATCGTCGGGCAGAACGACCTCGCCCTCACCGCGGGCGAGAGCTACACGCTCCGCTACACGGCGACCTCCTCGGTGCCCGTCACCATCCGGGCCAACGTCCAGATGGCGTCCGAGCCCTACACGGCGGAGCTGTCCGCGGCCGATCCGGTCGACGGCACCGCCGAACCCGTCGAGCACGTCTTCACCGCCGACGCCGACCACACCGCCGCCCAGTTGGCCTTCCAGGTCGGCGGCGGCGAGGGGGACTACACGTTCTGCGTGGACGACGTCTCACTGACCGGCGGCGCCGAACCGCCCGCCTACGAGCCCGACACCGGTTCTCCCGTGCGCGTCAACCAGGTCGGCTACCTCACCGAAGCACCCAAGAGCGGCACCGTGGTCACCGACGCCACCGAGCCGCTCGGCTGGACACTGAAGGACTCCGAGGGCAGCGAGGTCGCGCGGGGCAGGACGGCGCCCGCGGGCACCGACTCCACCTCCCGCGAGAACGTCCACACCTTCGACTTCGGGGAGTTCACGAAGGCCGGCGAGGGCTACACCGTCACCGTGGACGGGGAGACCAGCGAGCCGTTCACCATCGGCGACGACCTGTACTCCTCGCTGCGCTCGGACGCGCTGGCGTACTTCTACCACAACCGCAGCGGCATCGAGATCGAAGCCGGACTCGTCGGCGAGCAGTACGCGCGCCCGGCCGGGCACATCGGCGTGGCTCCCAACCAGGGCGACCTGGACGTGCCGTGCCAGGAGGGCGTGTGCGACTACCGCCTGGACGTCTCCGGTGGCTGGTACGACGCCGGCGACCACGGCAAGTACGTGGTCAACGGCGGCATCTCCGTCGCCCAGGTGATGGCGAACTTCGAACGCACCGTGCACGTGGAGGGCGCCGACGGTGAGGCTCTCGGCGACGGCAGGCTGCGGGTGCCCGAGCGCGGCAACAACGTGCCGGACGTCCTGGACGAGGCCCGCTGGCAGATGGACTTCATGATGAAGATGCAGGTGCCCGCGGGCGAGGAACTCGCGGGCATGGCGCACCACAAGATCCACGACCGCGCCTGGACCGGGCTGCCGCTGCTGCCGAGCGAGGACCCGCAGCCGCGCGAACTGCACCCGCCGACGACCGCGGCCACCCTCAACCTGGCGGCGAGCGCCGCACAGTGCGCGCGGTTGTTCGAGCCGTACGACGCGGACTTCGCCGCGCGCTGCCTGGACGCGGCCGAGCGGGCCTGGACCGCGGCGAAGGCCCACCCGGACGTGCTCGCCGACCCGGGTGACGGCACCGGCGGCGGGGCGTACAGCGACGAGGAGGTCGCGGACGAGTTCTACTGGGCGGCGGCGGAACTGTTCGTCACCACCGGGGAGGAAACCTACCGTCGGGCCGTTCTCGACTCCGATCTGCACGGCGACACCGACGCGGTCTTCCCGCGCGGCGGACTGTCCTGGCAGACGACGGCCGGCCTCGGCGCGCTGAGTCTCGCCACCGTGCCGAACGACCTCACGGACGCCCAACTGCGCGCAGTGCGCGCCATGCTGGTCGAGGCCGCCGACGGATTCGCCCAGGACGCCGCCGACTCCGCGTACGGCGTGCCGTACGCCCCCGAGGGCGACGCGTACGTGTGGGGCTCCAACAGCCAGGTCCTCAACAACATGGTCGTGCTCGCCACGGCCCACGACCTGACCGAACGTTCCGTCTACCGCGACGCGGTGCTCAGCGGCATGGAGTACCTGCTGGGACGCAATCCGCTGAACCAGTCGTACGTCACCGGCTACGGCGAACGGGACTCGAAGAACCAGCACCACCGGTTCTGGGCGCACCAGGTCGACTCCTCGCTGCCGAACCCGCCGCCCGGCTCCGTGGCGGGCGGACCGAACGTCGGCATCGACGACCCGGTGGCGCAGGAGAAACTCCAGGGCTGCGCGCCGGCGATGTGCTACATCGACGACATCGGCTCGTGGGCGACCAACGAGATCACCATCAACTGGAACGCGCCGCTGGCGTGGGTCGCCTCCTACCTGGACGACCTCGGTGACGGAACCGGCGGCGAGGACGGCGGGCCCGGCGGTGAGGGGTGCCAGGTGTCGTACACCTCGCACGGCTGGGACGGCGGCTTCACCGCGCAGGTGGCCGTCACCAACACCGGTACGGCCGACATCAGCCCCTGGGAACTGGAGTGGACCTTCCCCGGTGACCAGCGCGTCACCCAGTCCTGGAACGCCAGGACCGCGCAGGACGGCCGCACCGTGACGGCCGAGCCGGTGAGCTGGAACACGAAGCTGGCGGCAGGCGGCACGGTGACCTTCGGCTTCAACGGCACCGCCGGCGCGGACGCGGACGATCCGACGGCGTTCCGGCTCGGCGGCGAGGACTGCGAGGTACGCACCGGCCGGTGACCGGGAGGCAGGACCACCGCCGGTGACGTCCCACCGGCAGCACATCGCGGTGCGGAGGCCCGGGAGCATCCCCCGGGCCTCCGCACCGGCACGTTCCGCCGCTCCTCCACCCCTGAATCCTTCGTGACCACTGGCGATCGGATCATCACAATAAGTGAGTGTTTCGGATAGGCCGTTCGGCGCCGGGGCAGTAACCGCAGGAGGAACCGCCTCGCACGAACGGAGGAGCGACGTGCTCAACGACCTGCTCGCCTGGCTCAGAGGGCGATCACGACGGCTCGCGGGCGCCGGCTCCGGCGGCGGGACGGCCGCCGACCCCGGAAGAGGCGAGGGCGGCGAAGGGGGCGGCAACAGCCCGCCCGGGGGCCGCACTCCGCTGTTCACCGCCGACTTCGCCTCCACCACGCAGTGGGTCGCCGGCCGTTCGTGGGCGTATCCGGGCGGCGGCCCCACCAATGCGGGCGACAACAAGCTGGACCACCTCGTGGCGGACCCCGCCTACAGCCGCTCGGGCGTCTTCCGCGCCACCCGGCGTCCCGACGGGCTCTGGGACGCCGGGCTGCTGACCACGGAGGGCAGCGAAGAGGGCTTCATGGCCCGCACCGGCGACGTGCTGGAGGCCAGGGTCCGGTTGCCGGAGCAGCTCGGTGCCTGGCCCGCGATCTGGACGTGGCGGGACGGTGGTCAGGAGATCGACGTCTTCGAGTACCACCCGGACAACGGCGACCTGCTGGAGCTGTCCAACCGCGTGCGCGGCGGCCATCTCTACCACCGGGACCCCTCCGTCCGCCCCGGCGGGTGGGTCGATCTCACCGTCGAGTTCGGGGCGCACTCGGTGGTGTGGTGGGTGAACGGTGCCCGGGTCTTCGCCGACCGCCGGGGGGTCGGCCGGCGTTGGCGGGCGTACCTCATCGTCAACCTCTCGGTCTGCGCCGGGCGTTACCACCCGCCGCCCGAGCCGGACGTCTCCCGGATGTCGTTCGAGGTGGCCCACCTGCACGTCCACCGACCGTAGCCACCGGTCGGGGAGCGGCGGGCCCGCTGGCAGACGTCGCCGGACGCCGCCGAACCGGCCATGGCCGACGGGCGGTCGTGACGGCCGTCCGGGTGCGGCGTCGAGCGGGTCAGTCGGCCTCGAGGTGCGGGGCGAGCCAGTCGACGAGGGCGGGCAGGTCGTGGTCGAGGGTGGCGAAGTGCACGCCCAGCGGCTCGTCCTGCGGCACCTCGCCCGGACCGTACCGCTGGTACACCACCGGGTGCTCACTGTCCTTGTTGGTCCGGCGCAGTTCGGTGACCAGCGCGTCGGTGCCCTTGAGCGGGGCGGGTGGGGCAGCGGGCACCCGCGGGTCGTCGGCGGCCTGGGACACGCGCACGGGCACGGACACGGTCACGTTCGGGTTCATCGCTTCGAGCTGCGCCTCGAAACGTTTCTGGTCGTCGTTGACGAAGGCGGGGTATCCGCCCTTGAACTGCTCGACGCCCAGGAGCCGCCCCCACGAGTCGGACCGGCCGAGTCCGGTCCGGCAGCGCCGGTCCACGTGCGGCCACAACGCGTACGCGGCCTCGGACAGCACGCGGTGCGGACGGATGTCCGGGTCACCGCCCACGGCTCCGCTCAGCAGCAGCGGCGTGGAGGCGTAGCCGTCGCTCCTCGCCGGGGCGAGCGCGCCTGCCCGGACGGCGCCGAGCAGGTGGTTGGCCGGTGCGACAGCCGCCACCGCCCTCAGGTCCAGGTCCGGCCAGGCGAGCGCGTGGTGGCCGGCGAACAGGGCGGCCTGACCTCCCTCGGAGTGGCCGACGACGGCGAATCGTCTCGACACCCGGTCGGGGAAGAGGTGACGGGCCGTCCGGACGATGTCCAGCACGGCCACGGCCTGGGACGGGCCGAGCAGGTAGGGGTACCGGCCGCCGCTGGTGCCCAGGTGTTCGTAGTCGGTCCTCACCACCGCCCACCCCCGGGCGAGGAACGCGTCGAGCAGCGTTCCAGGGTGGACGTGCACGGAGTGCGCCGGGGACTCCGGGTCGGCGCGTGACGGCGCGCACAGGTCGGCGACGCCGGCGGGGCCGTGCGCCCAGCTGATCACGGGGTACCCGCCGGGCGGCGGCGGGGTGCGGGGCAGGGCCAGCATGCCGGACGTGGCGATGGCCCTGCCGTGCACGTCCTGTGAGCGGTAGAGCACCAGCCAGTTGTCGCCCTCGCGCAGTGCGGCGGTGGTGTTGTCGAGTCGCCGCTGGTGGATCGGGGTGCCGCACTCCACACCGGGCGGGAGGGCCGGAGGGGTGTAGAAGGCGTCGCCGGCGGGTGCGTTCTCCGGCGGATCGAGCCGTAAGGGTGCGAGGATCACGGTCGTTGCCTTTCGGAGAGCGGACTCGGCGGGTTCCAGCGGAACGGTGACCGCGGCCGGCGGAGACGGCGGCCCGCGGCGGCCCATGGCCCGTGGCAACGGCCACCGTGGCGCCGGCCCCTCATTACGGCGGCAGGCTCCGTCCAGCATGCCGATCCGGTTCCCACCCGGAGGCGAACGTCGCCGAAACCCCCCGGAACAGTGAAACAGGGCACGACACGGCCATGACGCGTCGTACGCCCGCACACGCATGGCACGCCCGTGCGAGTGAGAATGCCGTGCCGTCGGCGGTGGCCTCGGTGGGCTGACGGCCGCCGGCCGGCACGTACACTCTCGCCATGGGTCGCATGTGTGCCGTCGGGGAGTGCCTGCCGCGGGCCGTCGGCGCGCGACCCCGGCCCGGGAGGCGACTGCCGGGCCCGACGGCGGTCGGGCCGGTCACCGCGGCCGAGACCGAACCGCCCCAGACCGGACGCGACGCCCTGCACGGCCACGGCTAGCGATCCCCCCGCCCCCGTCCTGCCCTTGCTCCCGCCGGCGACACCACCCGCGGAGACGGCACGACGCTCTGCCGGACGGGCCCGTTCACGGGCGCACCGTCCGAGACCGCCCCAGGAGCTGACGCACCGGTCGCTCCACCACTCCCCCACCACCACCTGCTCGACGTCATGATCACCGCAGCCCCCGGCACCGCGCCGGGGCTGCCGCCTGCGACGGCCGCACCACCGGCCGGGCGGGCACCGAAAGGATCTCTGTGAAGCTGAGCAACCTGCTGTCCGGACACGACCACCAGGTGCTCCGGGGCGACCCGGACACCACACCGATCACCGCCGGAGTCACCTTCGACACCGACCGGGTGAAGCCCGGCTCGCTGTTCGTGGCCGTTCCGGGCCACCGCGAGGGCGGCCCGGGCGCGATCGGGCCGGCCCTGGCCCGAGGGGCGGCGGCGATCCTGCTGGAGGGCGCCGAACCGGACCTGCCGGCGTCGGTGTGGGCTGAGACCGAGGGAGTGTGCGTGGTGCGGGTGGGGAACGCCCGGACCGCTGCCGCCGTGGTGTCCTCCCACTACTTCGGCGAGCCCGGACGGCAGATGGACATGGTCGCGGTCACCGGCACCAACGGCAAGACGTCCGTGTCCTACATGCTCGAGTCGCTGCTGCGGATCTCCGAGGGCGCCAGGGTGGGTGTCATCGGCACCTCGGGCAGCCGCGTGGGCGACGAACTGATCCCGATGCCCCGGACTGGGCTGAGCACCCCGGAGTCCCCCGACCTCCAGTACCTGCTGGGCCGGATGCGCGATCTCGGCGCCGGCAGTGTGGTGCTGGAGGCGACCTCGATGGCGCTGCTCACCTACCGGGTGGACCGCACCTTCATCGACGTGGGCGTGTTCACCAACCTCACCCAGGACCACCTGGACGACCACGGCACGATGGCCGACTACCGGGACGCCAAACTGCGCCTGTTCCAGGGGCTGTGCCGACGCGCGGTGGTCAACGCCGACGACCCGGTGGGCGCCACCATCGAGGCGATGATGCCCGAGGCGGTGAGCACGTACGGCATCGACGCGGAGGCCGACTACCGGGCGACGGACCTCGTCGGCGACGCGACCGGCACCCGTTTCGTGCTCCACCACGACGGACGGAAGTTCCCGGCTGCGATCCCCGTCGCGGGCCGGTTCTCGGTGTCCAACGCCCTGGCGACCCTCGCCGCCTGCCATCTGCTCGGGCACGACCTGGGCGGACTGGTGGCCGCCCTGAACCGGATGCCCCCGGTGCCGGGAAGGCTGGAGCGGTACGAGGCGCCGAACGGGACCTCGGTGATCGTGGACTACGCCCACTCCCCCGACTCCCTCGACAAGGTACTCACCGCCATTCGCGACTTCGCCCCCGCGAAGGTCATCACCGTGTTCGGCTGCGGCGGCGACCGGGACACCACCAAGCGCGCCGACATGGGGCGGATCGCCGGAGGCCACTCCGACCTGTGCGTGCTCACCTCGGACAATCCGCGCAACGAGGATCCCGAGGCGATCCTGGACCAGATCGCGCCGAGCATCGCGGCGACGGGCACGCCGTTCGCGCGGTTCACCGACCGGCGGCAGGCCATCGGCCACGCCCTCTCGGTGGCCGGACCGCAGGACATCGTCGTGGTCGCGGGCAAGGGCAGCGAGCCGTACCAGATCATCGGCGAGGAACTGCTGCCGTTCAGCGACATGGCGACGGTCCGCGAGCTCGCCGGGCGTTCCGCCACCGACCGCTGACCCCCGCCCCGCGAACCCCCACCGCGGCGCGCAGGACCGCACGGGCGTGTCGTCCGGGCGGTCGGCGCCGCCCCTTCGGTGGGCGTCGCCGCGGGCCCCGGGCAGGGTGTGCGCGGCACCGCTCCGAAGGCCGAACCGGAAGGGGGGCAGCACAGGACCGGTCGCCTGGCGCATACTACTGGTAATGAAAAAGACAGCCGCAACCCGGCGACACCTGCCCACCAGCCCCTTCAAGGTCCCTGTTGTAGCGCCGCTCGAGCAGTACGCGGTGGGCAACCGGGTCACGCACGACGTGCACGGCCTCGGCCGGGTCATCGGTATCGAGGACGAGGTGGCCGTGCTGGTCGACTTCGGTTCGCTTCAGAAGAGGATCACCACCCCCTACAGCAAGATGACCAAGCTCTGAGGTCCCCGCGCCCGCTCGGGGGACCACTCCCGCGCGGGACCCCGTGGCCGGCCGGCGCTTCCGGCCCCCACGGCCCCCTCCGCTGACGTCCGCCTCGGCAGACGTCCCGCTTGCTCTCGTGTCCACCGACGAAAGGGAGACGCCCCATCAACACGGCTCCGCTGTTCTCCGCGCCCGAACCGGACTCCGCCCCCACCGCGACCGATTCGACGCCTCCGGCGACGAATCCGTTCCAGGCACCGGACTTCGACGCGACCACCTCCGCTGGAGCCCCCGACGGCGAAACCGCGGAGTCCGGCCCCCGCCCGTAGCGGGGCCCGGGCCCGTGCACCACGCCCGCCCGTGCACCGCATCCCCCGTGCACACCGCCCGCCGGTGCTGCCCTCCTCGGGCGGCACGGGGCGG
>NZ_BAAHCA010000089.1:0-10354 GCF_054776295.1 Streptomyces sparsus | reverse complement strand
CGTCCGCGCCGGTGGCGGGCCCGCCGGGTTCCGTGCCGGGGTCGACCAGTTCGACGCGCAGGCCGTCGGGCAGCGCGTCGAGCCCGCCGTGCCGCTCGGTCCCGTCCCCGGCTCCGGTGCCGTCCTCGGCCCCGTCCTCGGTCCCGTCCTCGTGGTGGTCGTGGCCTTCGGGTTCGGGCAGGACCCGCACCTCGACGCCGTCGGCGTCACCGACCCACATCGGCGCGGTGCTGCCCCGGATGGCTCTCTCGGTCCGTTCCGCGGAGCCGGGGTCGGGGGCGTCGGCGCTGTGGGCTTCGAGTTCCTGCCACTCGGACCACTCGCCGTCGGCGGCGGCCCGGGTGCGTACCTGCACCTGGCCGTGCAGTTCCTGCGTCGAGTCCTCCCAGACCACACCGAGCAGGGAGAAGGGTGAGACCTCCCGGGCGGCGAGGCCGATGGCGGCCTGCTGCCCGGTGGTGTCCCTGCTCGCGGTTCCCGAGCGGGTGGAGGGGGCGCCCGCGTCGAGCGGGGTGAGCGGGAGCGACTGGGTTCCGGCAGGGCGTCCGGTGTCCGACGCGACGACCGACCCGTCCGCCGATGCGGCGGGAGCGGCGGCGTTGGCGGGCAGCGCCAGCGGTACCGCCAGGAGGGCCGAACACGCGACACCGATCGAAGAAGCAAGGATTCCACGCATGACAACAATCTGGACACATCTGAACAAATCTGTCTATTCAACACCTGACTGGGTGTTGCCCTGACACCCCCTCAGAGCCGTCCGGACAGGCCCCCGCCCGAGCCGGTCGCCGGCCGCCGGCACGTACCCTGGCGCCCATGAACGCCGCTGACCGCACCCCCGCCGACCTGCTGCGATCCGTCCTGGCCACGGAACCGGCCCGCCCTCTCCTGACGTACTACGACGACGCCACCGGCGAACGGGTGGAACTGTCCGCCGCCACCCTCGCCAATTGGGTGGCGAAGACCGCCAACCTGCTGCAGGACGAGTTGTCCGTGGAGCCCGGCGACCGGGTCGCCCTGCTGCTGCCCGCACACTGGCAGACCGCGGTGTGGCTGCTGGCCTGCTCCTCGGTCGGCGCGCTCGCCGCCCCGCACGGCGACCCGGGTGAGGCCGCCGTGGTGGTCAGCGGCCCGGACACCCTGGACGCCGCCCGGGCCTGCCCGGGCGAGCGGATCGCGCTGAGCCTGCGCCCGCTGGGCGCCAGGTTTCCCGAGCCGCCGGCCGGCTTCACCGACTACGCCGTGGAAGTGCCGAGCCAGGGGGACCACTTCACCCCGTGGGTGCCGGTGACCGGAGACGCCCCAGCCCTGCTCGTCGAGGGCGAGGAGATGTCCGGTGCCGAGGTGGTGCGGCGGGCCGAGGCAGACGCCCGGACGCTGGGCCTGGACATCGGGTCGCGTGTGATGTCGCTGCGCGGGTACCAGGACTGGGCAGGCCTTTCACACGGCCTGCTCGCCCCGCTGGCCGCGGGCGCGTCGGTGGTGCTGTGCCGGCACTCCGACCGGCTCGCCCCGGCCGCCCTGGCCGACCGTGAGCAGAGCGAGCGCGTCACCCGGACGGCTCCCTGACGAGTGGCACCGAACGGACATTCGGCGCATGCTCGACTCAGGGCCTGCCCTTGGCCGCCGAGGTGGGACCCGCCGTACAACCCTGCGCCGGTCTCGGGCGTCTCATGGGCTGCCGGGGCCGCACGCCTGTGCGTATGCGGGACCGGCACGCCGCCTGAAGCGAGGGATGGACGCAGCAGTGAACGATGCCGACGCCGACCCGGAGGACGCCCCCCAGGGCAGCCCGGACAACGGGCGGGCCGGTGTGCGGAAGCGGGTCACCGCCGAGCTGCGCCGCCACTGGCCGCGCTGGACGGCTCTCGGGGTGGCGATGGTGGTGCTGGTCGGCGCGGGTGTCGGCTGGTCGCTCTACCGCAAGCTGGAGGGCAACATCACCACCGACGTGGAGACAGCCGAGGAGCTGGAGCGCTACGACGGGGAACGCCCCGCACAGGTGTCGCACGAGGCGAAGAACATCCTGGTGCTCGGCTCCGACACCCGGGCCGGCGGCAACCGCAGGTACGGCCAGGACAGCGGCACGGCGCGCTCCGACACGGCGATCCTGCTGCACCTGTCCGCGGACCGCTCGCACGCGACCGCGGTGTCCATACCGCGCGACCTGATGGTGACGATCCCCGACTGCGCACGCCCCGAGGGCGGCCGGACGAAGGAGCAGTTCGCCCAGTTCAACTGGTCCTTCCAGTTCGGCGGGCCGGCGTGCACGATCCGCACGGTGGAGAAGCTCACCGACATCCGCATCGACCACCACGTGGTGATCGACTTCGAGGGCTTCAAGCAGATAGTGAACGCGGTGGGCGGCGTCGAGGTGTGCCTGGAGGAGCCGGTCTCGGACCCGGACGCCCAGCTGGAGCTGCCCGCGGGCCGGCAGACACTCAAGGGTGAGGACGCGCTCGGTTACGTCCGGGCCCGGCACGGCATCGGCAACGGCAGCGACACCCAGCGCATGGCCCGGCAGCAGGAGTTCCTGGCCTCGCTGTTCGCCAAGGTGCGCAGCAACGGCGTCCTGATGAACCCGGCGAAGCTGTACCCGGTGCTCGACGCGGCGACGTCGGCGATCACGGCGGACGCCGGGCTGAACTCGCTCAGCGAGCTGTACGAACTGGTGCGCAGCGTGCGGGACATACCGGAGGACAACGTCCGGTTCATGACCGTGCCCCGGCAGCCGTACACGCAGAACCCCAACCGGGACGAGCTGGTGCAGCCGGACGCCGACCGCCTGTTCGAGCAGCTGCGCAACGACCGTCCGGTCCGGCTGGACGGCGAGCAGGAGGCGGGCGGCGCGGACGGGGACGGCGGCGGTGGCGCCTCCGACGACCAGCGTCCCGACGGGGCGATGTCCGGAACCGAACGCGGCACTCCGCGATCGGACGGCCGGACGGTCACACAGAGTTGCAGCTGAACGGCTGGTAGTGAGGTCACAGGGGTGGGCGTGAACGAGTGGGGACGAGTTCGTGCGAAACACCGGGCACTTGGCGTGGATTTTGTCACCGTCCGTGGCTTCGCGCTGATCCGGACGGATAGTGTGAGCGCTCAACCGACCATCCGACTGCCCGGTGCGCTCCCAGGGGAGAGACGCAGCCCGGCACAACGGAGGACTCACTCGACGTGAACGCGCAAGGCCGTGGGCACGCGGGAGACATCGATCCCGCCGATCAGTGGGTGTTCAACCCGGACACCGGCAGCTACGAGCTGCGCCTGCACCCCTCCCCCGACGTCCCGTCGGGTGCGGCCGAGCCGCAGGCTGCGACGCGCCGGGCACGAAGAGCGGCAGGAGAGCGGACCGGCGATCCGGTACGGTCCGCCGAGCCGGCGCCCAGCCCCGCGCCCGGACCCGCCGACACCGGCGGCCGGGTTCCCGGCCAGCGCTCGCGGCGGGTCGACGTGGGCGGGTCCCCGGCCAAGCGGCGCCGCAAACCGAAGGAGAAACCGTCGGGTCGCCGGCGGCTGCTCCAGTGGGGCGGCGGTGCCATGGGGCTGCTGCTGGTCGGCGGCTCCACCGCGGCGTACTTCGTGTACCAGCACCTCAACGACAACATCGACAAGGTCGACGTCGGCATGCACAACGGCGCCACCACCGACGGCCCGGTGAACATCCTGATCATCGGCACCGATGCCCGCACCGGCGCCGGCAACGAGTCCTACGGCGACACGGACAGCGTCGGCCACGCCGACACGACGCTGCTGCTGCACGTCTCGAAGGACCGCTCCAACGCGACGGTGCTCAGCATCCCCCGGGACATGCGGACCACCATTCCCGACTGCCCGACCAAAACGGAGGACGGCGGCGAGAAGCTGATCCCGGGCGAGCAGAACGTGCGGTTCAACGAGAGCCTGGGGCAGCGCGGTCGGGACCCGGGCTGCACCTGGCGCACGGTCGAGGAGCTGACCGGCCTGGAGATCAACCACTTCATGATGGCCGACTTCAACGCCGTCAAGACGCTCTCCACCGCGGTCGGCGGTGTCGAGGTGTGCGTGGCCAAGGACATCGACGACAAGAAGTCGCACCTCAAGCTGGCCGCCGGCAAGCATCGGGTGCAGGGCGAGCAGGCGTTGGCCTTCGTCCGGACCCGGGACGCCGTCGGCTTCGGCAGCGACCTGAGCCGGATCGAGTTGCAGCAGCAGTTCCTGGGCTCGATGTTCCGGCAGATGAAGGCCAGCGAGACGCTCACCAATCCGACGAAGCTGTGGGGCCTGGCGGAGGCCGCGACCAGCGCGCTGACCGTCGACACCGGTATCGGCAGCGTCAAGAGCCTCGCCGAACTGGCGCGCGACCTCCAGCGGGTCGATCCGAAGAACATCACCTTCGTGACGTTGCCGGTGGTGGACAACCCCAACGAGACGATCAAGGCCACCGTGGTGCTCGACCAGGCGAAGGCCGGGCCGCTGTTCCAGATGCTCCGGGCCGACAAGTCCCTCGCCGGGTCCAAGAAGAAGAAGGCGTCCGAGCCGGACTCCGCGGAGAAGGTCGACAAGGCCCCGGCCGCCGAGGTGCGGGTGAACGTGTTCAACGGCGGCGGCCCGATCGGCGCCGCGCAGCAGACGGTGAGCTGGCTGCAGAACTCCGAGGGCGTCCGGCTGTCCACCAACTCCGGCAACGCCGGGGCGAAGCAGGACAGGACGACGCTCGAGTACGGCTCCGACCAGGCCGGCCAGGCCGCGACGCTGGCGGACCTGATGGGGCTGCCCAAGGCGGCGCTGAAGAAGCAGTCCGCGCCGGCCGGGGACGCGGAACCGATGACGTTGACGCTGGGCTCCGACTTCACCGCCGCCGGCACGCCGCTGGAGGCTCCTGACAAGGCACCCGAGGGCGTGCAGAACATCAACGGCGGGGACAAGAACGTGTGCGCCAAGTGAGTCGGACGCGTACGGAAAACGGGGAGAATCCGGTGCGACAGCACACCATCGACGAGGACAGCGCGCGTCGCGCACCGGCCGCCGGCAGCACGAAGGGCCCGCCGCGGCAGCGCGGGACGTCCCACACGTCGGGCGGTGAGGGGGCCGGCGACGGCGGCGAGCACACCGAGCGGATCGGCCGGGTCGCACTGGTGCAGTTCCAGGGCACGGCGGACCACGTCGATCTTCCGGGCGTGCGTCTCGTCGTTGACGCCGGTGCCGCGGCCGGTGACCTCGGCGGCGTCGACGCCGGTGAACACCGCGATCAGTGCCGCGGACACGGTGGTGTTGGCGATGCCCATCTCGCCGGTGAGCAGCACCTTGTTGCCCGCCGTGACGAGGTCGCGGGCGGTCTCGATGCCCACCTCGACGGCTCGCAGCGCCTCCTCGCGGGTCAGCGCGGCTCCGGTGGTGAAGTCGGCGGTCCCGGCCCGGACCTTGCGCGGCACCAGGCCTGGCGTGCTCGGCAGTTCGCCGGCCACTCCGACGTCCACCACGCACACCTCGGCGCCCACCTGGTTGGCGAAGGCGTTGCAGACCGCGCCGCCGCCGAGGAAGTTGGCGACCATCTGGGCGGTGACCTCCTGGGGCCACGGCGTGACCCCCTGGGCGTGCACGCCGTGGTCGCCGGCGAAGATCGCCACCGCGGCGGGCTCCGGCAGCGGCGGCGGGCACTGCCGGGACAGCCCGCACAGCTGCGCGGAGATGATCTCCAGCATGCCCAGGGCTCCGGACGGCTTCGTCATCCGCTTCTGCCGCTCCCAGGCCTCACCGAGCGCCTTGGCGTCCAGCGGGCGGATGCCCGCCAGCGTCTCGGACAGCAGGTCGTGCGGCTGGGCGCCGGGCAGCACCCGGCGTCCGTAGGACTCCTCGTGCACCACCCAGGACAGCGGGCGGCGCTTCGACCAGCCGGACTGGACGAGCTCGGGCTCGTCGGGGAAGGCGTCCACGTACCCGACGCAGAGGTAGGCGACCACCTCCAGGTGGTCGGGCAGGCCGAGTTCCCGCACCATCTCCCGCTCGTCGAAGAAGCTGACCCAGCCGACGCCGAGCCCTTCGGCACGCGCGGCGAGCCACAGGTTCTCCACCGCGAGCGCGGACGAGTAGGGCGCCATCTGCGGCTGGGTGTGGCGGCCGAGCGTGTGGCGGCCGCCCCGGGTGGGGTCCGCGGTGACGACGATGTTGACCGGGGTGTCGAGAACGGCCTCGATCTTCAGTTCCTTGAACTGCTTCGCCCGGGCCTTCGGCAGCGACTTCGCGTACGCCTCACGCTGGCGGGTGGCCAGCTCGTGCATGGTCCGCCGGGTCTCCTCCGAGCGGATGATGACGAAGTCCCAGGGCTGGGAGTGGCCGACGCTGGGAGCGGTGTGGGCCGCCTCCAGCACCCGTAGCAGGACCTCGTGCGGGATCGGGTCCGGGCGGAAGCCGTACCGGAGCTGCACACCGATCACCGTACCGCTGCCCTGCGCCGTCCGGGGACGCACGCGCTCCCGGCGCCGACCGAGTCGGCTCCGGGAGCGCGTGGCGGCGCGGTGGCCGCCGTTGTCAGTCGGGCTTGCTGACGGAGACCTTGGTCCCGTCGGTGCCGTCGGTGCCGTCGGTCCCGTCACCGTCACGGGGGCGGCCCTGGCCGTCCTGCGGGCCGGTGCCGTTGGAGCCGTTCTCCATGCCCTCCTCGATGGCGGCCACGGCCTGGCCGACGATGCGCTCGTGCTGCCTCTTCCGGCGGGCCTCCAGATAGGCCTGCCGCTCCTCGTGGAAGGACTTGAGGGTGGCCGCGCACATGCCGATCATGACGAAGCTGAACGGCAGGGCGATGATGATCGCCATGGTCTGGAGGGTGGTGAGCGCGTCCCCGCCGGTACCGCTGGCGACCAGCAGGGCGATGGCCACGGCACCCTCTGCGGCGGCCCAGAAGACCCGGCTCCACACCGGCGGTTCCGGGTCGCCGCCGGACGCGAGCATGTCCACGACGTAGGAGCCGGAGTCGGAGGAGGTGACGAAGAACAGCACGATCAGCAGAATCGTCACGCCCGCGATGAACGTGCCGCCCGGGAGCGTGTCGAGAAGCTGGAACAGCGCGCTGTCGGTGACCACCGTGTTGTCGTCGCCGACGATCCCGCCGTCCCCGAACATCTCCAGGTGCAGGCCTGCGCCGCCGAAGACGGAGAACCAGAAGAAGGTCAGCAGCGTCGGCACGAGCAGGACGCCGCACACGAACTCGCGCACGGTCCGGCCGCGGGAGATGCGGGCGATGAAGATACCGACGAACGGTGCCCAGGAGATCCACCAGCCCCAGTAGAAGACCGTCCAGCCGTTGACCCACTCGGTGCCCGCCTGACCCTGCGAGGCGCCGGTGTCGAAACTCAGGCCGAGGATGTTCTGCAGGTACCCCCCTATGTTCTGGACGAAGTCACCCAGGATGAACAGCGTCGGACCCGCGATGAGCACGAAGAGCATGATGAGGGCGGCCAGGCCCATGTTGATGTTGGACAGCCACTTGATGCCCTTGCCGATCCCGGTCACCACCGAGATGGTGGCGATCAGCGTGATGCCGATGATCAGCGCGACCTGGAGACCCTTGCCTGGCTCGTCGACCCACCCGCTGAACTCCATGCCGGCGGCGATCTGCATCACACCGAAGCCGAGCGAGGTGGCCACGCCGAAGACGGTGCCGACGACGGCGACCACGTCGATCGCGTCGCCCCAGCGGCCCTTGATCCGATCACCGAGAACGGGTTCCAGCGCCCAGCGGATGGACACCGGGCGCCCCTTGCGGTGCACCGCGTAGGCGATGGCCAGACCGACCACCACGTAGATCGCCCAGGGGTGGATTCCCCAGTGCAGAAATGTCTGCACCATCGCGAATTCCGTGCGGGCGGCTTCCCCTTCGCCCACTCCCGGCTTGGGGTTGGCGTAGAAGCTCAGCGGTTCGGCGACGCCCCAGAAGACCAGGCCGATTCCCATTCCGGCGGCGAAGAGCATCGACAGCCACGAGCCCAGACCGAACTCGGGCTTTTCGTCGTCCTTACCGAGCCTGATGTCGCCGAAACGGCCGACGCCCACCCAGAGGGCGAACACCACGAACAGGGAGACGAGAATGATGTAGTACCAGCTGAGACCACCGATGACCTCGCTGTTGACCGTCCCGACCGCGTCCTTGGCGGCCTCCTGGAAAACGACTGCCCACAGGACGAAGGCAAGAATGATGAGTGCGGCGGGCCAGAAGACACGGGGGGCGATCGACGCCTTGCGGGCGGTGACCGGTTGTCGTGCTGGTTCTGGTGTGTCACTCGGCGAGTTCGCCGTCTGCTTCGCGGGCACGTACTCGTTCCTTCTCTTCTCGGTGTCAGGCGACTGGCGAGTTGGGGGACATCGCGTCCCGAGTGGCCATGCCTGCCCCAGAAGTATGGGCTCACGCGTCACGAATTCGCATCCTCCGGCTCCGCACCACGCCGGGCGGGCCGTACGGACGTCCGTACGGCATCATCGGGGTCGTGACGACAACCCACGGCCCCAGGCTGATGCTCCTGGACACCGCGTCCCTGTACTTCCGCGCGTACTTCGGCGTGCCGGAGTCCGTGCGGGCACCCGACGGCACGCCGGTCAACGCGGTCCGCGGACTGCTGGACTTCATCTCCCGGCTGGTGCAGGACCACCGGCCCGACCAGCTGGTGGCCTGCATGGACGCCGACTGGCGCCCGGCCTGGCGGGTGGCGCTGATCCCCACCTACAAGGCGCACCGGGTGGCCGAGGAGCACACCGGGCAACCCGACACCGAAGAGGCTCCCGACACCCTCACCCCGCAGGTGCCGGTCATCGAGCAGGTGCTGGACGCGCTCGGCATCGCCCGGGTCGGCGTCGCCGGCTATGAGGCGGACGACGTCATCGGCACGCTCAGCCGACGGGCCGAGGGGCCGGTCGACGTCGTCACCGGCGACCGGGACCTGTTCCAGCTGGTCGACGACGAGGCGGGGGTGCGGGTGCTGTACCCGCTGAAGGGGGTCGGCACGCTCGCCGTGTACGACGGGGACGCCCTGCGTGAGAAGTACGGCGTGGACGGCGCGGGGTACACCGACCTGGCGCTGCTGCGCGGCGACCCGAGCGACGGGCTGCCCGGCGTGCCGGGGGTGGGCGAGAAGACGGCCGCGAAGCTGCTGGCGCAGTACGGCGACCTCGACGGCATCATGGCCGCCGTCGACGACCCCCGGAGCAGGCTGACCCCCGCCCAGCGCAAGCGCCTGGACGCGGCCCGCCCCTACCTCGCGGTGGCGCCGCAGGTGGTACGCGTGGCGGACGCGCTGACCCTGCCGCCGTTCGACGCGACACTTCCCCGGCGCCCGGCGGACCCCGAAGCCGTGGCGGAACTGGCCCGGCGCTGGGGGCTCGGCGGCTCCCTGGAACGGCTGACCACCACTCTCACCCACCGACCCGATGTAGGTTAGGGTTACCTAACTTACTCTTCGGGAGGCACTGTGGCAGAGCGTCCGGTCCGCAACCAGCCGCGTGCGCGGCAGGCAACCGTGCTGCGGACCCAGCAACTCACCCCGCACATGATCCGGGTGGTACTGGGCGGCCCGGAGCTGGCCGGGTTCCCCGCGGGCGAGTACACCGACAGCTACGTCAAGCTGCTCTTCCCCCGGCCGGGCGCCACCCTGCCCGAGCCCTTCGACCTGGCGCGCGTGCGGGCCGAACTGCCCCGCCACCGCTGGCCGCTCACCCGTACCTACACCGTGCGCCGATGGGACGCCCAGGCCGGGGAGCTGACCCTGGACTTCGTCGTGCACGGCGAGGAGGGCGTCGCGGGGCCGTGGGCCCTGCGCGCCCGGCCCGGTGACGGCATCCACCTGCTCGGTCCCGGCGGCGGCTACGCACCCAGCCGGGGAGCCGACTGGCATCTGCTCGCCGGGGACGAGAGCGCCCTGCCGGCCATCGCCGCCGCACTGGAACGGCTGCCCGCCGGCGCACCCGCGCACGCCCTGCTGGAGGTGGCGGGCCCGGACGAGGAGCAGCAGCTCGCCGTGCCGCCGGGTGTCGAACTGCGCTGGCTGCACCGGGGCGGGGCACGCCCTGGCAGCCTGTTGGTGGACGCCGTGCGCGCGCTGGAGTTCCCCGGCGGCACCGTCCAGGCGTTCGTGCACGGCGAGGCCGGCTTCGTCCGGGACCTGCGGCGCCACCTGCGCCTGGAGCGGCACGTCCCGCGTGAGCTGCTCTCCGCGTCGGGCTACTGGCGCACCGGACACGACGAGGACGGCTGGCAGGCCGCCAAATCGCAGTGGAACGCACAGGTCGAGGCCGAGCAGGAGGCAGCGGGCGTCCCCGCCGGCCGCTGACCCGGGCGGCGCCTTCCGGCGACGCCGCCCGCCGAGAGGCCCGCCGCAACGACCACCGGGCG
>NZ_BAAHCA010000088.1:0-10407 GCF_054776295.1 Streptomyces sparsus | reverse complement strand
GCCCTCAGCCGCCACCTGGCAGGTGAGCCGCACCCCGGCAGGCAGTCGTGCGACCCACCGGGGGCGGGGACGCCGCCGCCCCGCCGGTGGGCGCGCGGCGGTGTGTGATGGGATCTCGGGCATGAGCGCCACCACCACCGTCACCACCTGGTCCCTGGAGCAGAACGAGCCCGCCGACCTTCGCGCCGTGCCCGAGCCGGACGCCGCGTCCGGCGTCCGCGTCGTGCGGGCCGAGGTGCCGAGCCCGGAGTTCAGCCGCTTCCTGTACACCGCGGTGGGCGCGGACGTGGCGTGGACGGACCGGCTGGGCTGGGGCCGGGAGCGGTGGCGGGAGTTCCTGGAGCGGCCCGGCGTGGAGACGTGGGTGGCCTACGAGCGGGGCACTCCGGCGGGTTTCATCGAGCTGGACGCCCAGCCGGACGGTGTCGTGGAGATCAGCTACTTCGGGTTGATCGCCGCGTTCCGCGGCCGGCGCATCGGTGGGCTGCTGCTGTCGCGCGGCACCGAGCGGGCCTGGGACCTGGCCGACCGCTGGCCGGGGCGGGAGCGCACCCGGCGGGTCTGGGTGCACACGTGCAGTTTGGACGGCCCGCACGCGATGGCGAACTACGAGCGCCGCGGGTTCACGGTCTTCCGCACGGAGGTCACCGAGGAGCCCGTCGCGACCGCATCCGGAATGTGGGCCACCGCCTCCGAATGATGTGACCCGCCCCACAGCGTCCCACAGAGCGAGACCCCGTTGTCCAGATAATGGATAAAGGTGGACTGGTTCCAAATCCACATGACACGCTTCCGTCATGTCTCGAGCTGGAATTGCCTTGGTGAGTCGGCGGCACGTCGACCTCGGCCGCATGTCCAGCGCCATCTGTCCGGCGGGCTGACAGTCACAGCACCTCCGCCTCTCACCGTCCCCGCCGCTGCGGACGGGCGAGACCCCCTGAACCATCCCGACCTGCCCCGGCGCCGGTGATTTCCGTGTGCCCGGACGCGCAGGCGCCGAAGCCGCACGCCGCCGTCAGCCCGAAGGACACATACCGCCATGGCCGACACCCCCAAGCCAGCCGCCGCTCCGTCCCGCCGCAAGGCCGGCCGCCACCGCGGCGAGGGCCAGTGGGCCAAGGGCCACCTCACTCCGCTCAACGCCAACGAGCAGACCAAGAAGGACGACGACGGTCTCAATGTGCGGACACGCATTGAGACGATCTACGCGCACCGGGGCTTCGACTCCATCGACGGCGCCGACCTGCGCGGCCGGATGCGCTGGTGGGGCCTGTACACCCAGCGCAAGCCGGGCATCGACGGCGGCCGGACGGCGATCCTCGAGCCGGAGGAGCTGGACGACGAGTACTTCATGCTCCGGGTCCGCATCGACGGCGGCAGCCTGACCACCGAGCAGCTGCGGGTGATCGGTGAGATCTCCCAGGAGTTCGCCCGGGGCACCGCCGACATCACCGACCGGCAGAACATCCAGTACCACTGGATCCGCATCGAGGACATGCCCGAGATCTGGCGCCGGCTGGAGGGCGTCGGCCTCTCCACCACCGAGGCCTGCGGCGACACCCCGCGTGTCATCCTCGGCTCCCCGGTGGCGGGCATCGCCGCCGACGAGATCATCGACGGCACCCCCGCCATCGACGAGATCCACCGCCGTGTCATCGGCAACCCGGCCTTCTCCAACCTGCCGCGCAAGTTCAAGTCGGCGGTCTCCGGCTCGCCGCTGCTGGACGTCGCCCACGAGATCAACGACATCGCGTTCGTCGGCGTCGAGCACCCCGAGCACGGCCCCGGCTTCGACCTGTGGGTGGGCGGCGGCCTCTCCACCAACCCGAAGATCGGCGTGCGCCTGGGTGCGTGGGTGCCGCTGGACGAGGTCGCCGACGCCTTCGAGGGGGTCATCTCCCTCTACCGCGACTACGGCTACCGCCGGCTGCGCACCCGCGCCCGCATCAAGTTCCTGATCGCCGACTGGGGCCCCGAGCGGTTCCGCGAGGTGCTGGAGCAGGAGTACCTCGGACGCGCGCTGCTCGACGGCCCGGCGCCGGAGAAGCCCGTCCAGCAGTGGCGCGACCACGTCGGTGTGCACCGTCAGAAGGACGGCCGCAACTACGTCGGTTTCGCACCCCGCGTCGGGCGGGTGGACGGCGCCACGCTCACCAAGATCGCCGACCTGGCGGAGGCGCACGGCTCCGGCCGGGTGCGGACCACCGTCGAGCAGAAGATGGTCGTGCTGGACGTCGAGGACGACCACGTGCAGTCGCTCACCGACGGCCTGGCCGCGCTCGGCCTCACCACCACACCCTCGCCGTTCCGGCGCGGCACCATGGCCTGCACCGGCATCGAGTTCTGCAAGCTGGCCATCGTGGAGACCAAGAGCCGCGGCCAGTCCCTCATCGAGGAACTGGAGCGGCGGCTGCCGGACTTCGAGGAGCCGCTCACCATCAACATCAACGGCTGCCCCAACTCCTGTGCCCGTATCCAGGTGGCGGACATCGGTCTCAAGGGGCAGTTGGTCACCGACGCGGACGGCAACCAGGTGGAGGGCTTCCAGGTCCACCTGGGCGGCTCACTGGGTCTGGAGCCCGGCTTCGGCCGCAAGGTCCGCGGCCTGAAGGTCACCGCCGACGAACTGCCCGACTACGTCGAGCGGGTGGTGCGCAACTTCGCCGAACAGCGCGAGGACGGCGAGCGGTTCGCCCAGTGGGCGACGCGGGCCGGCGAGGAGGCCCTCAAGTGAGCGAGCGCGCGGCACCGTTCTACTGCCCGTACTGCGGCGACGAGGACCTGCGGCCCAGCGAGGAGGGCGCCGGCGCCTGGGAGTGCGCGTCCTGCAACCGCGCGTTCCGGCTGAAGTTCCTCGGCCTGCTCTCCAGCGGCTTCCGCCGGACGGCGGACCCCGCCCCCGCATCCGACCGGGAGGACCCCGCATGAGCACCGCTGTGGATCTGCGCGGACTGGCCGAACAGGCGGGCCGCGAACTGGAGGAGGCTCCGGCGCTGGAGGTGCTGCGCTGGGCCACCGAGACGTTCGGCGACCGCTTCTGCGTCACCTCCTCCATGGAGGACGCGGTCGTCGCCCACCTCGCGTCCCGGGTCGCGCCCGGCGTGGACGTGGTCTTTCTCGACACCGGCTACCACTTCCCCGAGACGATCGGCACCCGGGACGCGGTCGCCGCCGTCATGGACGTGAACGTACTCACCCTGACGCCGGTACGGACCGTCGCCGAACAGGACGCCGAGCACGGCCCGAAGCTGCACGACCGCGACCCCGACCTGTGCTGCGCGCTGCGCAAGGTCGAGCCGCTGGAACGGGGCCTGGCCGGCTACCGGGCGTGGGCCACCGGCCTGCGCCGCGACGAGTCTCCGAGCCGGGCCGGCACACCCGTCGTCGGCTGGGACGAGAAGCGGCAAAAGGTCAAGGTCTCGCCGATCGCCCGCTGGACGCAGGAGGACGTCGACGCCTACGTCACCGAGCACGGCGTGCTGACCAACCCGCTGCTCGACGACGGTTACCCCTCCGTCGGCTGCGCGCCCTGCACCCGCCGGGTGCAGCCGGGCGAGGACGTGCGCGCCGGCCGCTGGGCGGGGCGGAACAAGACCGAGTGCGGGTTGCACGGCTGATGACGGAACACAGCGACAGGCAAGCGACAGGCAGGGAGCGGGAGATGAGCGGGACGGCCCAGGGCGCCACGGTGTGGCTCACCGGTCTGCCGAGCGCGGGCAAGACGACCATCGCCCGCGCGCTGGCGGAGCGGCTGCGCGCCGAAGGGCACCGGGTGGAGGTACTGGACGGTGACGAGATCCGCGAGTTCCTCTCCGCCGGGCTGGGCTTCTCCCGCGAGGACCGGCACACCAACGTGCAGCGCATCGGCTTCGTGGCCGAACTGCTCGCCTCGCACGGCGTGAAGGCGCTGGTCCCGGTGATCGCGCCCTACGCGGACAGCCGGGAGGCGGTCCGCAAGCGGCACCGCGCGGAGGACACCCCGTTCCTGGAGGTGCACGTCTCGACGCCCGTCGAGGTGTGCGCGGTGCGCGACGTGAAGGGGCTGTACGCCGAGCAGGCGGCCGGCCGGCTCTCCGGGCTCACCGGAGTGGACGACCCGTACGAGGCGCCGGACGATCCCGACCTGCGGATCGCCGCGCAGGAGCAGACCGTCGAGGAATCCGCGGCGGCGCTGCACGCACTGCTGACCGAGAGGGGACTGGCGTGACCACCGCTGCTGCCGTCACCGGCATCAACGCCGAGGGCGAGAGCCCTTACGCACTGACCCACCTGGACGCCCTGGAGTCCGAGGCGGTGCACATCTTCCGCGAGGTGGCGGGTGAGTTCGAGCGGCCGGTGATCCTCTTCTCCGGCGGCAAGGACTCCATCGTCATGCTGCACCTGGCGCTGAAGGCGTTCGCGCCCGCGCCGGTGCCGTTCGCGCTGCTGCACGTGGACACCGGGCACAACTTCCCCGAGGTCATCGAGTACCGCGACCGCACCGCGGAGCAGCACGGGCTGCGGCTGCACGTCGCCTCGGTGCAGGAGTTCATCGACGCGGGCCGGCTGCGGGAGCGGCCGGACGGCACCCGCAACCCGTTGCAGACCGTGCCGCTGCTGGACGCCATCGACAAGGGCCGCTTCGACGCGGTGTTCGGCGGCGGGCGGCGGGACGAGGAGAAGGCCCGCGCGAAGGAGCGGGTGTTCTCACTGCGCGACGAGTTCGGCGGCTGGGACCCGCGGCGGCAGCGCCCGGAGCTGTGGCAGCTGTACAACGGGCGGCACTCCCCCGGCGAGCACGTGCGGGTCTTCCCGCTGTCCAACTGGACCGAGCTGGACGTGTGGCAGTACATCGCCCGGGAGGACATCGAACTCCCCGAGATCTACTACGCGCACCGGCGGGAGGTCTTCTCCCGGAACGGCATGTGGCTGGCCCCCGGCGAGTGGGGCGGCCCGAAGGACGGCGAGACGGTCGAGAGCCGGCTGGTGCGCTACCGCACCGTCGGCGACATGTCCTGCACCGGCGCGGTCGACTCCGACGCCGACACGATCGAGAAGGTCATCGCGGAGATCGCCGTGTCCCGGCTCACCGAGCGCGGCGCGACCCGGGCCGACGACAAGCTGTCCGAGGCCGCGATGGAAGACCGCAAGCGCGAGGGGTACTTCTGATGGGCGCCACCGAGACCAACGGCGACACCGGCCACGTCGACATCGCCGCCCGCACCGCGGCGACCTCGCTGCTGCGGTTCGCGACGGCCGGTTCGGTCGACGACGGCAAGTCGACGCTCGTCGGCAGACTGCTGCACGACTCCAAGTCGGTGCTCGCCGACCAGTTGGAGGCGGTCGAGCACGCGTCCCGCAACCGCGGCCAGGAGACCCCCGACCTGGCGCTGCTGACCGACGGTCTGCGGGCCGAGCGGGAGCAGGGCATCACGATCGACGTCGCCTACCGCTACTTCGCCACCCCGCGGCGCCGGTTCATCCTGGCCGACACGCCGGGCCACGTGCAGTACACCCGCAACATGGTCACCGGCGCGTCCACCGCCGAACTGGCCGTGGTGCTGGTCGACGCGCGCAACGGCGTGGTGGAGCAGACGCGCCGGCACGCCGCCGTCGCAGCGCTGCTGCGGGTCCCGCACGTGGTGCTGGCCGTCAACAAGATGGACCTGGTGGACTACGCGGAGCCCGTCTTCGCCCGGATCGCCGAGGAGTTCACCGCCTACGCCGCCTCACTGGGCGTGCCGGAGATCACCGCCATCCCGATCTCCGCGCTGGCCGGCGACAACGTGGTGACGCCGTCGGCGAACATGGACTGGTACGGCGGCCCGACGGTGCTGGAGCACCTGGAGACCGTCCCGGTCAGCCACGACGTGTCCGCCTGCGTGGCCCGCTTCCCCGTGCAGTACGTGATCCGCCCGCAGACCGTCGAGCACCCCGACTACCGGGGTTACGCCGGCCAGGTCGCGTCCGGTGTGCTGCGCGTCGGGCAGCGGGTCACGGTGCTGCCGTCGGGCCGCTCCAGCACCATCGAGGGCATCGACGCGTTCGGTGACCCGGTGGACGTGGCGTGGGCGCCGCAGTCGGTGACGCTGCGCCTCACCGACGACCTCGACATCTCCCGGGGCGACCTGATCGTGCCCGCCGACGCCACCGTCACGGCCAGCCAGGACCTCACCGCCACCGTGTGCCACCTGCACGACCGGCCGCTGAAGGTCGGCGAGCGGGTGCTGCTCAAGCACACCACCCGCACCGTCAAGGCGATCGTCAAGGACATCCCGTCCCGGCTCACCCTGGACGACCTGTCCCAGCATCCGGCGCCCGGTGAGCTGGTCGCCAACGACATCGGCCGCGTGGTGGTCCGCACCGCCGAGCCGCTCGCCGTGGACGCCTACGCCGACTCGCGGCGCACGGGCTCGTTCCTGCTGATCGACCCGGCGGACGGCACCACCCTGTCGGCCGGCATGGCCGGTGACGCGTTCGCCGAGAAGGCCGGCGCCGCCGCCCCGGAGGCGGCCCGCGGTGACGACGAGGGGTGGGACTTCTGACATGACCGGTGAGGTGTTCTCCACGTTCGACCAGCGCGGCGGCCGGATAGGCAGCGGCGTGCGCGGCAGCGGGCAGGGCGGAGTCGGACGATGCGCGCCGTGACGCGCCTCTTCGACTCCCGCCGTTCCGCCGCCCGTTCCCCCTGAGAGGACACCCGCCGTGCCTTCCGCCCGACCACGTGTCGTCCCGCGCACCCTCACCGCGCTCGCGGTGCTGCCGCTGCTGCTGCTCACCGCCTGCGGCTACGGCTCGCAGCGGGTGCCCGACGCGACCGCGCCGGTCGCCGCGGAGGGGCCGAAGGTGGACGGGCTGGACGAGGTCCGGGTCGGCTTCTTCGCCACCGTCACCCACGCCACCCCGCTGGTGGGTCTGGGCCCGGGCGGGCTGATCCAGAAGGAACTGGGCGGCACCGCCGTCAAGCCGCAGGTCTTCAACGCCGGCCCGGCCGCGGTGGAGGCGTTGAACGCGGAGGCCGTCGATCTGACCTGGATCGGCCCGTCCCCGGCCGTCAACGGCTTCACCCGGGCGGACGGCAGGAACCTGCGCATCGTCGCCGGCGCCACCTCGGGCGGGGCGTCCCTGGTCGTCGACCCCGACCGCGTGGCGTCCGTCGAGGACCTCCGGGGCAAGCGGATCGCCACGCCGCAGATCGGCAACACCCAGGACGTGGCGCTGCTCCACCACCTCGCCGAGCAGGGCCTGACCGTCGACCCGGACACCGGGCAGGGGGACGTCTCGGTGGTCCGGCAGGACACCAAGGAGATCCCCACCACCTTCCGGCAGGGCGGCCTCGACGGCGCCTGGGTGCCCGAGCCCACCGCGTCCGTCCTGGTCGCCCAGGGCGGCAGGGTCCTGCTGGACGAGAAGGAGCTGTGGGACGACGGCAGGTTCGTCAGCACGCACCTGATCGTGTCCCGGAAGTTCCTCGAGAAGCACCCGGAGGCGGTCGAGGCGGTGGTGCGCGGATCAGTGCGGACCAACGCCTGGATCAACGCACACCCCGACGAGGCGAAGGACGTCCTCAACGCCGGCCTGGAGAGGTACACCGGCCAGTCGCTGCCGGCCGAGGTGCTCGACCCGGCGTTCGCGGCGATCGAGGTCACCGACGACCCGCTCGCCGCGACGCTTCGTGAGCAGGCCGAGCACAGCGTCGCCGCCGGACTGCTCGAGACGGCGAGGACGGACGGCATCTACGACCTGACCCTCCTCAACAAGGTCCTCGAGGCCGAGGGCAGGCCGGCGGTCGACGACGCCGGCCTCGGCACCGACTGACCCCCGCCACACCACGTTCCCAGGAGGTGACCGCGATGCCCACTACCGAACTCACCGAGGCACCGGCCGCGACCGCACAGGTCGAGGCCGGCTACGCCGCCCGGATCCAGCACGTGTCGAAGTCCTTCGGCCGGCCCGGCGCCCGCCAGCTCGTACTCGACGACGTGTCCGTCGACGTCGGCCCGGGCGAGTTCGTCACCCTGCTGGGGGCGTCGGGCTGCGGCAAGTCGACGCTGCTCAACCTGGTCGCCGGCCTGGACCGGCCGTCCGCCGGCAGCATCGACGTGCCCGGCGGACGGGCCGCCCTGATGTTCCAGGAGCACGCGCTGTTCCCCTGGCTCACCGCGGGCAAGAACATCGAACTGGCGCTCAAGCTGCGCGGCCTGCCGAAGGCCGAACGGCCCGCGGAGGCCGAACGGCTGCTGGAACTGGTCCGCCTGTCGGGCGCCTACCGCAAGCGAGTGCACGAGCTGTCCGGTGGCATGCGGCAGCGGGTAGCCCTCGCCCGGGCACTCGCCCAGGACAGCAAGCTGCTGCTGATGGACGAGCCGTTCGCCGCGCTGGACGCCATCACCCGCGACGTCCTGCACGAGGAGCTGACCCGCATCTGGAGCGAGACCCACGTGTCGGTCCTGTTCGTCACGCACAACGTCCGCGAGGCCGTCCGGCTCGCCCAGCGAGTGGTGCTGCTGTCCTCCCGGCCCGGGCGCGTCGCCCGGGAGTGGCAGGTCGACATCCCGCACCCCCGGCGCATCGAGGACTCCGCGGTGGCCAGCCTGTCCGTGGAGATCACCGAACAACTGCGGGGGGAGATCCGCCGACATGGCCAGCACTGACTCCGGCACCGACTCCCGGCCGGACGCCTCCGACCTGGCCGGGCTGGAAGCGGGCCTGGACGCGCTCGACACCCACACGGCGGTGCGCACCCCGGTCAGCCGGGTGCTGCGGGACAAGCTGCTGCCGCCGGTCGTCGCCGTCGTGCTGGTCGTCGCCCTCTGGCAGCTCGTCTTCGTGCTCGGCGTGAAGGAGGACTACCAGCTGCCCGGCCCGCTCCAGGTCTGGGACGCCGTCGCCGACCTCTGGTACAAGGGCACGCTCTTCGAGACCATCTGGACCAGCGTCTCGCGCGGGGTGCTGGGCTTCCTCGTCGCCGTCGCCATCGGCACCCCGCTGGGGCTGCTCGTCGCGAAGGCCAAGCTGGTCCGGGCGGCGATCGGGCCGATCCTCACCGGCCTCCAGTCACTGCCGTCGGTGGCCTGGGTGCCCGCCGCGATCATCTGGTTCGGCCTGACCGACTCGATGATCTACGCGGTGGTCCTGCTGGGCGCGGTGCCCTCCATCGCCAACGGCCTGGTGGCCGGCGTCGACCAGATCCCGCCGCTGTACCTGCGCGCCGGGCAGGTCATCGGCGCTACCGGGTTGCGCGGCGTGCGGCACGTGGTGCTGCCGGCCGCACTGCCCGGTTACCTCTCCGGGCTCAAGCAGGGCTGGGCGTTCTCCTGGCGGTCGCTGATGGCCGCGGAGATCATCGCCCACTCCCCCGACCTCGGCGCCGGGCTGGGCCAGCTGCTGGAGACCGGACGCGCCTACCAGGACATGTCGGTGGTGCTGAGCGCCATCCTGCTGATCCTCGTCGTCGGCATCGCGATCGACCTGCTGGTCTTCGCCCCGCTGGAGCGGCGGGTGCTGCGCAGCCGGGGCCTGCTGGCGGCCCGCTGAGTCCGGTGAGAACCTGACCCGAACCGAACCCCCGTCGCCGATCCCCCACCGCACCGAGGTCGAACGGAACTTCCCATGGCCGATCCCACCCTGCTGATCATCGCCCACGGCAGCCGCGACGCCCGGCATCCGGCCACCGTCGCCGCGCTCGCCGCCCGGGTGCGGTCGCTGCGCCCGCGGGTCCGCGTGGAGGAGAGCTATCTCGACTTCCAGCCGGCCACGGTGCCCGGCACGCTGCGGCGGCTGCACGACGAGGGCGTCCGGGACGTGGTGGCGCTGCCGCTGCTGCTCAACCGGGCCTTCCACGCCAAGACGGACATCCCCTCGGTGCTGCGCGAGACGCTCCAGCGGCTGCCGCGGTTGTCCGTCACCCGGGCCGGCGTCCTGGGCCCGCACCCGCTGCTGCGGGCGGCCCTGGAACGGCGGCTGCACGAAGCCGGGCTGCCGCCCGGTGACACCGGCTCGACCGGGGTCGTCCTGGCCTCGGCGGGCTCCTCCGACCCGGAGGCGAACGCGGTGATCGCTGAAACCGCGCGGGAGTGGCGGCGCACCTCAGGTTGGTGTGCCGTGCGGCCCGCGTTCGCCTCCGCATCCCCGCCCCGCACCGCCGACGTGGTGCGCGAACTCCGTGCGCTGGGGGCGCGGCGCGTGGTGGTCTCCCCTTACGTGCTGGCGCCCGGCCGTCTCCCGGACCGGATAGCCGCCGACGCGCGGGAGGCCGGCGCCGACGTGCTCGCCCCGGTCCTGGGCGACGCCCCGGAGGTCGCCGAGCTGGTCACCCTCCGCTACGACCAGGCCCGCACCGAGCACCGCGCACCGCTCAGCGCCTGAGCCGCCCGGCCCGGCGGACGTCCGTCCTGCAGGGCTCCACCAGCGGCATCGTCCGCAGAT